>NZ_CP115452.1 GCF_027627435.1 Kitasatospora cathayae
GCAAAGGCGTTACATCGCTGCACGTCGGGAAGTGTCCTCCCCGCACCCGCGGGGTCAGCCGCCTGACATGAAGTCGCTGATTAGGTTCGCCGCGAGGGTCAGCCGTCGGACACCGAGGTGATGGTGCCGGCCCGCGGTTCCCCGCATCCGCAGGGGTCAGCCGTGCGGTTACTCCGGTTCCGCCGCAGACGGCATATCCTCCCCGCACTTGTGGGGGTCGGCCGGAGGATGCGGGCATCACGGCCGCCACCTGGAGGCCCTCCCCGCACCCTCTGTGGGGGTCAGCTGCCGGCCCCAGTCGGATCGGCGGCGGCGTCACCACTTGCGCGGGGCCGAAGACGAATCCGTTGTCGAAGGTCAGGTGGCCCTCGGGCGTCGCCAAGCTGAACCAGGCGATCACCGACGTGGTCAACGCCCACGGCCAGCTGGACATGTCCCGGGCCTGGGGCGACGGCACGGCGGTGGCCGCCGACGGCACCCACATGGACGCCTACCTGAACAACCTGGTCGCCGGGACCTCGATCCGCTACGGCCGGCCCGGCGGCATCGCCTACCACCACGTCGCCGACACCTACATCCCGCTGTTCACCCACTTCATCCCCTGCGGCGTGTGGGAGGCGGTGTACATCATCGAGGGGCTGCTGAAGAACGAGTCCGAGATCCAGCCGACCACGATCCACGCGGACACGCAGGGCCAGAGCTACCCGGTGTTCAGCCTGGCCCACCTGCTGGGGTTCGAGCTGATGCCGAGGATCAGGAACTGGAAAGACCTGGTGTTCTTCCGGCCCACCCGGCAGACCTCCTACGTCCACATCGACGCGCTGTTCGGCGAGGCGGGGCGCAACGTCATCGACCGGGACCTCATCGAGCAGCACTTCAAGGACCTGATGCCGGGTCGCGCTGTCGGTGCGCGAGGGCACCGTGTCCTCGGTGCTGCTGCGGCGCCTGCGCTCCGGGTCGCGCAAGAACGCCCACTACGTGGCGTTCCGCGAGGTGGGCCGGGTGATCCGCACCATCCAGCTGCTGCGCTACCTCACCGACCCGCAGATGCGCCGGCGGGTGACGGCCGCGACCAACAAGGTCGAGGCGTACAACGGCTTCTCCGAGTGGGTGCGCTTCGGCAACCGGGGCGTCATCACCGACAACGACCCCGTCGAGCAGGAGAGGGCCGTCAAGTTCAACGCTCTGCTCAGCAACTGCCTGATCTTCCACAACACCCTGGACATCGCCCAGGCGGTGCGCCAGCTGCAGGCCGAGGGCTGGAAGGTCGAGCCCGAGGACCTGGCGGAGGTCTCGCCCTACCTGACCGAGAAGATCATGCGGTTCGGCGAGTACTCCACCCACGAGCTCGACCTGGCGCCGGAGGCGTACGAGCAGCACCTGGACGTCGACTTCGCCAAGCTCGACCCGCAGGACCAGGTCGGCGCCGGGCAGTAGCCGCACGTGCTTCGGGGCGGGGCCGACGCCGCGGCGTGCGGCTTCGACCACCCCGGCGCTCCCGGCTACGGCCGGGCGAGCAGAGCCGGGCCTACACCGAGCCAGCGGCCGACGTCGATGGTCGGCTCGGAGCGGGGACGGCCGCTCATGGACCAGGCGGTCGATGAGCCGGCGCAGGCCGTCCCGCTCGGTCTCGGGCGCGCGCACCCGCTCCGGACATCGGCGTCGATGAGCCACAGTGGGTAGGCGCCGATCGTGATCCGGCCCCGGTGTGCTTGGTCAGGTGGCGGTTGCCGATCCGTCGGAGCAGTCGTACCCGGCGGCGAGCGCGGCGTGGTCGATCCGGTCGCCGAGCGGGTGTCCGCCGGCGGTCCAGGCGTACCAGATTCGGGCGCCGCCGTCGGGGCGGTGGAAGACGATCCACAGGAAGGTCTCGGGGGGTCGAAGTCGGCGGCGATGCCGTCGGCCACGGCCTTCTCCACAGGGGTCGGGTCGCCGGTGGGCACGAGCACCATCGGCGCGGTCACCGTCATCACGACACGCTCTCCCCGCCGGGCACGGGTTATCCGGGGCAGCCGGTCGTGATGGCGAAGGGCCCGTTGTTTGCGAAGACGAGCTTGGCGAAGTTCTTGCCGATGCGGCGGTGTCCCTCGGGGCTGGGGTGGATCGCGTCCGGCAGGGGGAACTCGTCGTGGTCGCTCTCGCCATAGAGGTCGAGTCCGTCGAGGTAGTGGAGGTTGGGGTCTTCGGCGGCCCGCTGTTTGACGGTGTCGGCCAGGACGTCGCGGACGATCGTGAGCGTCAGCCGTCCGGCGGCGGTCTCGGCCGGATCACCGGTGGCCTTGAACTTCAGGGTTCCACTGGAGAGATCCGGCATGAGAGGTCCGGGGGTGTTCTCGTGGGTCGGACACAGGATGGGGGAGACCAGGAGCAAGGGGGTGGTGGGGTGGCCCTCGCGGATGGTGTCGAGGAAGCCGTGGATGGCGGGGGCGAAGGCGCGCAGGCGCATGGCGTCGCTGTTGACGACGTTGATGCCGAGCTTGAGGCTGATCAGATCTGCGGGGGTGTCGCGCATCGCGCGGGCGGTGAACGGGTCGACCAGTGCGCTGCCGCCGAATCCGAGGTTGATCAGCTCCACATCGCCTGCGGAGGCGGCCAGCGCGGGCCAGATGGTGCTGGGGAAGACGGCGTTGGATCCGTGGCTGATGGAGCTGCCGTGGTGCAGCCACACCCGACGCCCCTTGTCCGGGGCGGGCTCGACGGGGGCGTCGGTGCGCAGGGCGATGACCTCGGTGATCTCCGCGTGCGGGAGCCAGATCTCGATGTCCTTCTCGCCGGTGGGGAGGTCGGTGAAGTGGGCGGTGCCGACGGGGCCCGGGGTGAATTCCGCAGTCTGGGTCTGCATGTCAGTGATGGTGCGCAGGTTCCCGCCGTCCACGGTGGCCTGGGCGGTGAGGCGGCCGTCGACCAGAAGGTCGTAGATGCCGTCCGGCGGGGGCGGGAAGCCCCGGTAGACACGTTTGGTGGGCAGGGTCTCCAGGCGGATGGTGGTGGCGCTAGTACGGAAGGCCAGCCGGACACCGGAGGGCTGGGCCTCGGCCACGGCCAGCAGGTCGTCGGGGATCTGGCGGCGCGCCCAGGCAGGCAGCCGGTGCGGCAGCAGGCCGTGGGCAGTCTCTTCCACGTCGAGGTGCCCGCGCAGGAAGTCGGCGGTGACGGGGGTGGTGATCAGGTTCTGTTCGGTGCTCATTGCCTCAAACTCTTGATTCTGGGGTGCACCGGCTCCGCAATGCGGTGTCGAGGCAGTCAAGGGTCCAGGCCCAGGACTGCTGAGCGGCGACGTCCGTGTGGTCGAAAGCGCCGGCCGCCTCCAGGGAGGCATAGCCGTGGAAGACGCTGCCCAGCATGCGGACCGCGTGCGTCTGGTCCGGCTCAGCCAGGTCGTAGCCGCGCAGGATCGCCCGTGTCATCTGTGCATGCCGGACGCCGGCGCTGGCCGCGGCAGTCTGCGGGTCGAGCCGGTACCGCGCGGCTTCGTACCGGCCGGGGTGCGCCCGGGCGTAGTCCCGATAGGCGTTCGCGAAGGCTGTCAGGGCGTCCTTGCCCGCGCGCCCGGCCACGGCTTCGGCGACCCGGTCGGCGAGTTCCTCCAGTGCGAACAGCGCGATCCGGGTCTTGAGCTCGTGGGAGTTCTTCACATGCGCGTACAGGCTCGCCGGCTTCACGTCGAAACACCGGGCGAGCGCGGACAGGGTCACCTGGCCGAAACCGGCCTCATCGGCGAGTTCCGCACCAGCGAGCGTCAGCCGCTCCGGGCTCAGTCCTGCCCGAACCACAACCATCACCCACTCTCAGTTTGCCTATAGTCAATATGCATCTACCTACAACCTATAGGCAAACGCTGCACTCATTAAGGTTTCGCGACCCTACCGAAGGGGGTGAGCGCGACGGCAGGGCCTATGAAGCCGCACGGTCGCCCCCGCCTTGATTCGCACAAACGGTCCTTTCCGGGAGCAAGACCGGAAAGGGTCACCAGGGGTGACCCGGGCGCCCAATCGGTTCTCAGAACTCGTTCTCACCCAAGTGGTGCCGGACCCCTGTTCTGGGAATGGTTCGTGAGAGGATTTCGGGTGTGACGGGCCCTCAGGACGCCATCGAGAGCGACGCCGACGACGTCGAGCGCCACGACTGCCCGCGCTGCGGCGTCCAGCCCGGCTCGCCCTGCCGCTCGCGCTCGGGCGCGGTCGCCGGGATCTACCACACCGGCCGGTTCAAGAAGGTGGCCCGGCTTGCCAAGCTGCTGCGGGTGCCGACCCCGGCCGACCGCGGCCCCGGACAACCCTGGAGGCCCGGCACCCCGCCGCCGGCCGCGCCCGAGACGGACACCCCTGGCGCGGACATCCGCATCGGGTACGCCCGCTGCAGCCACCTCACGCAAGAGCTGCAGTCGCAGCTGGACGCGCTCAGCGCGCACGGCATCCCCCGTGACAAGATCTTCTCCGAGAAGATCAGCACCCGCATCCGGGTCCGCCCCCAGTTCGAGGCCGCGCTCACCCTCGCCCGCGAGATCAAGGCCCACGCCCCGCACTGCCGCGTGCTGTTCACCGTCTACGAGATGAAGCGGCTCGGCCGCGACGCCGCCGAGCTCACCGCGCTGGCCGACCACCTCACCGCCCACGGCCTGGTCTTGGAGATGCTGGCCGGGCCGCTGCCCGGCATCTACGACCCGTCCGGCCCCGGCCGGATGCTGTTCGGGTTCTTCGCCGCGATGGCCGAGACGGAGCGCGAGAGCATCCGCGAGGTCACCCTCGAAGGGCTCGACGCCGCCGCCCGCAAGGGCAAGCACGGTGGCCGGCCGCCCGTCATCACCGACGACATGCTGCACACCGTGCTGCGACGTCGGGCGGCCGGCGAGTCGGTCGAGAAGATCCGCCCGGACCTGATCATCCCCACGGGCAAGCGCAAGGGCCAGAACCCCGGCCTGGCCAGCATCTACCGGGCGCTCGCCGAGCACGAGAAGCGCCAGGCATACCCCGAAGCCGTCGAAGCGGCCCATGCCGACTTCGCCGCCTTTCAGACCAACTGACGGCGGATCGGCCTACGAGATCATCTCAATGTGGGTTTCGCAGGCACCTGGGCCGGACCCCAGTTGCCCTCCACGCTCATCGTCGTGCCGTGCCGGATCGCCCCCCTCGACCATCGCCGCGACCTCCGACGCGGACGCGCGAAGGGTCTGGGAGTGCACCACCACCGAGCCGCGCTCGACGTGCCAGTACACCAGCACGCCCCGGCCGCCGTAGCGCGAGTGCCACTCGGTGAACAGGTTCTGGTCCCAGGAGCGGAAGTGCGTGGAGCCCGAGGCCACCGCGGTCGAACCCGCGCCCCACAGCTCGCTCTCGCGGGCGGCGAATGTGGCGCTGGCGATCCTCCCGAGGGGGACTCGGGCAAGGAACCCGATACTCAGAATACCCTGAGGCTTGTTTTAGACAACTGCCAACCCCACCCACTCCCCTAGAAGAATCGCGCGCGCCCCTCCCCCCACTTTCCCCACGTACACCGGCCACCCTGCAGCCTCGCGGGTGGAACGCCTCGGCGATTGTCTAAAGCATTGCTGCCGAGAACCTGTCGTCCCGGCCCTCGGCGGCGAATGTTCCCTCTCGGGAGTCCAGCACTGGTAGGAGTCTGTGATCTGGTGCTCTGAGTTCATCCGCCGTCGCGATCTGATGGTGATCCTGCGCGACCATGGTTCACGGTTTCTTGCCCGCGATAGTCCGAGCGGCCCCACCTGAACCTCTGGGCCGACAAGGGCACTCCTGTTCGGCTGTGATCAACATCGACGGAGCCCGTCTCGGAGCCGACGCCGCCCGCCGCCTGCGGCAGGCCGACTGCTGCACCATTGAACCTGGCCTCAGCGATGACGAGTTTGAGCGCATCGAGGAGGAGTACGGCATCCGGTTCTCCGACGACCACCGCGCCTTCCTGGCAGCCGGCCTCCCCGTCTGCTCGCCACCCGAAGAAGGGGTGCCGTTAACGATCGTGTCAGCCCCAAATGCGCCGACGGCTACTCGGCAGCCGTGATGCGGGCGGCGTAGACCCGGTAGGCCTTACGCGCAGCGGGCCCGGCGGATTCGGCGGCCAGGGCCGCGCTCTGCTGGAGAGCGGTGCGGTGGAGTTCGAGCGGCGCGGTGATCCGGAGCGAGTGGCCCTGGCCGCGGCGGATGACCCGGCCGGAGGCGAGCGCCTGGCGGACGGCCTCGGTGCCGGCGATGGCGAGGTGGTCGGCGAGCAAGCCGGGCAGGTCGAGCACCACGTCCGGGTCCGGCGCTGGCGCGGCCTGCTCACTGGGGTCGGCCGGGAGGACGTCGAGTTGCTTGGGCAGTTCGCGGGCGCCGGCGGCGTCCAGGATGCGGCGGATCGTCTTCGGGTCGACCTGGTGCTGGCGGGCGAGGGCCTTGACGGCAGTGCCTTTACCGAACGCCTCCACGACGTCGGCGGCCTGGTACTAGCTCAGCGCGGCGGGGCGGCCGAGCGTCTTGCCGGCGGCTTCGGCGGCGGCGACGCCTTCGCGGGTGTTCTCCGAGATCATGTCGCGCTGGAACTCCAGCACGGCGGCGAGCACGTTCACCATCATCTTGGTGCCGGGGTCGTCGGAGGCGAGGTCGATGCCGGACAGCAGTCCGGACTCGACCCGCAGGTGCAGGCCGCGGCGGATCAGCACCGGCCGCAGGGCGAGGATGTCCGCCACCGAGCGGAAGAGCCGGGCGGCGTCGGCGATGCGGACGGTGTCGCCGACGGCGGCCTCGTTCAGCAGCCGGGTGAAACCGGCGCGGTCGAGCGAGAGCTGCCGGGTGGAGGTGGCGGGGTCCTCGTAGACGGGGGCGCCGGCGGCCAGCAGCGGGGCCAGGGCGTGGCGCTGGCGGGCGTCGGTCTGCTTGTCGGTGGAGTGCCGCAGGTAGAGCCGGTCGGCCATGTGCTCTTCGCCTTCCCCGGGTGGGCCGAGCGGGGCCCAGCGGTGTCCGCGGACCACCCTAGCGGGGGCGGAACGGGGAGGCGGAACAGTGGACCGGATTCGATTGGATCGGCGGCCGGTTCCGGCAGGTCGACGGGCCGAGCCGATTGGATCTGCGAGAGGGGGCGGAATCGACCGATTCCGCCCCCACGGCGCCATTCAACCGCAGAGTAAGCAAGCCAGGCTCACCTACTTCTGGCCGACTCATCTGGCTACGGCCGACATTCAGATGGCAGGCCGGTTCACGTTTCGGGACCCTTCTGAAGTTGGTCAGCGATAGCGATGGCGATCGAGTCGGTGATCGAGTCGGGTTGCCATGCCCACTGTCCGTTGGGGTTGCACTCAAGGAAGTACCAGTCGCCGGCAGCCGTGACGGCGAAGTCGAACGCGCCAAAGGCGAGTCGGTAGGTGGCGAGATAGGCGAGAACTGAGCGCGCGACCCGGGCGGGGATGTCGATCGGGGCGCACTCCATCAAGGATTGGCGCTGCCGCCAGTCGAGATCAGGGCTGTCGATCCGGACCGCGAACAGCTGGTTGCCAACAGCCGTGACCCGTACGTCGCATTCCTTCTCCACCTTGACTTGGAACAGGTGGGGGCAGGCAGCCACCGCAGCCGTGATCTCATCCGCCCGCACCTCCCGCACCCACACCTGTTGCGCCTGGCCGTGAACCTTGTACGGGGTGTTCCATAGCGGCTTGTAGACCACTCCACCGGCCTGATGGGCGATGAACTCCCGCGCTTGGTCAGGGTTGTTGGTGATCAAGGTGCTGGGGACCGAGAAACCGCTGCGCTGTGCGGTGGCGAGCTGGGCCGGCTTGTACTCCGCCGCCCGGTTGTCCCATGGGTGGTTCACGTAGTGGGCTCCGGGGAGCGACGCCAGGATCCCGCCGACGCCCCACTGGGATTGTGATCCGGCGAACCGACGGTCTTGTTCATCCAGGCCGCTTGGACCTTGGAAGGGCGAGGGGCGGCGTATCCAGACGGAGCGAACCTCGGTGAGGTCGATTTCTCGGCTTGGCGTGCGTAAGGTGCCGCGCTGATCGCCTGTGCGATATGTGGCGGTCAGCGCAGCACCTGCATGCAGGTCGACCCCGGGGTCGAGACGCACCACCGAGACCTGACGTTCCGCGAGGATGCGCAGGACCACGTCAGCCGTCACGTCATGGTGGTTGGTCAGTACCAACACCGACCCACTCGGGTCTGTCATCACCAGCCGCTGGGGTTGTGGTCCGAGTCCGAATCGTTGTCTGAGTCGGAGTTGTTGTCGGAGTCGTAGCTATCCGGACCACTCGTGCTCGTAGAGTTCTGCGTGCTGCTGCTGACGTTGGTGCTTGTGGAGTTCGAGGGGCTACTGGTAGCCAGGTAATTGCCGAGCTCGACCATGTGGCCGGCCCCGTCGATGATCACGGCGATCTGAGTCTCGGGGTCGATCACCGGGGTAAGCAGGGAAACCGGGTTGGTCTCGGCATACGGCGCCATGCGGGTGGCTCCCCAGGGGGCGTCGTGGTCTCGTGTTTCCATCGTTCTCCCATTCTTCCAACTGTCCGCGTGGATGAGGCCCCTCCGCAGTTGAGCGGGGCCCATAGGCGGTCACCGCGACTTTTTGGTACTCGCCGCCGCATTGCCGACTACCACATCTGTGGTAACACACTTGGGCGGCGCATACAAGGTGTCGACAGACAAAGGGAATTGACTGTGAATCAGGATCGTCGTGATCTGCTGGGCGACGCGGCCATCTCGGTGCTGGCAGAGGCTGGTGGGCGCGGTCTGACCCACCGGGCCGTCGACGCAGCCGCGAGGGTGCCACTGGGGACCGCGAAGAACTACTTCCCGACCAGGGATGCCCTGCTGCGCGCGGTGGCGGAGCGGTGTGTGGAGCAGTACCACGCCATAACGGCACAGGTGACAGCCTCCGAAGCGGGGCCCACCGACCGCGAGGGCCTGGTGTCCATGTTCCGTGGGCTGCTCGCGAACCTCGCCGGGCCGGGGCGCCCCCGCATGCTCGCCTTCCTGGAACTGCAGACCGAGGCCGCTCGCAAGCCCTGGCTGTCAGCGATCCTCGACCAGATCGCCACCGCCGACTTCACGGGCTTCGAACGGGCCCAGCGGGCGGCCGGGCTTCCCGTCACCCCGCAGCGGGCCGCAAGCGTCACGCTCGCCCTGCACGGTGCCATCCTCCACCTGCTGGCGGACGGTCCCCGCACGTTGGCTGCCGCCGGCCTGGACGACCCCGATCAGTTTGTCCGCAGTCTGCTGGATGCGGTGTACCCAGAGCGCCCGATCTCCTCGGCCCCGGTGTCCCAGGTCGGATCCCGGGCCCCCAGACGGTAGCCCTGCCTGCTGCGCCGGTCATCGTGCGCCGTCGGCAGGACCGGACTCCCCCCGGAATTTCCTCGTCATCGGCCAACCACTCGCAGCCGTCCGCGGTGAAGCGCACCCAGTCCCCGCGGTCCAGGTCGTACATGCCCCAGTACTCGGGGCCGAAGACAAATCCGTTGTCGAAGGTCAGGTGGCCCTCGGGCGTACCGGCGGTGTTCGCCACCACAGTCCCGGAGAACCTCTCCGGGCGGAAGCCGCTGTTCATCCACCCGTCGGTGATCTCCAGTCGGCGGCCGATGAACTTCGACCAGTCGACGCCGGCGGGGCACCTCGGCGCCTTCGCGTGCCACTGCCGCCAGGGTTGCTCGCCACTCATGTCCATATCCTTTTCATTCGAACTGGAGGGTCAGCAGCCGAGCCCGCCCAGGTCGGCGCGGCCGATCTCCAGGCGTGAGGCGAGGTTGAGCTTGACCTCGCCATAGGGGCGGACGTGGCCCCAGAACAGCGGGGTCAGGCCGCGCCGGTCGGCCGGGCCGAGCAGATCGGCCCACTGCCCCTTGGTGCCGCGGTGCTCGGGGGCGCTCTCGCCCAGCGGGTAATAGGTGGTGTTCCCAGCCTTCGCGTACCGCTCGACCAGGGCGAGCGCGTCGAGCACGGGCCGGTGTTGGTGTAGGAGGCCCTCAGCGTGGTCTGCACCGTGCGCCGGTACACCGGGCCCTTCGTCCGGTACTCGTGGACCAGCTCCTTGAGCGTCTGCTCGCCCCCGCGCACCGCCGGGAACACCACCTCGCGGACCTCGCCGCCCGGCTCGGCGAGCGAGGCCTCGGCGATCTGGAACAGCAGGTTCTCCTTGCCCGAGACCCGCTTGAAGGCGTTGATCAGCTCGTTGGTCACCTTCTGCTCGGCGCGGGCGCCGATCCGGTGCACGGTGGCGATCAGCAGGTCCACCAGGCAGTCCGTCACCTCCCGCTCCCGCTCGACCAGCAGCGCGGCCAGCAGGGTGACCGCGGACTCCGGCGAGCGGCGGCGAAGGTGGGAGGGGGACTCGACCACCGCCCGCTGCCGCCAGCCGGTCAGTACCCTGGGCGCCACGTCCGCGAAGTCCATCCGGCCCCGGGGGAACCGGCCGTGCCGGGTGTAGAACTTCAGCAGCAGCGCGAAGCCGACGCGCGTCCCGCCGCGTTTCCCCGCGACCAGGTCCACCTCGTCATCGAGCACCGTCCAGTGCTCCACCAGCTCGTCCATGCCCACCGGCTGCCGCCCCATGGCCCCGCATCATGCCGGACAACCCCAGGTCAACGCGGACAAACGACCAAAGATCACCCGCATTTGGGGCTCATGACACGGTCGTTACCGGCACCCCAACCCGAAGCCGACGCGGGCGACCCCCGCCCGCGCGGGCATACTCACACTCTGGCTCCCGGTCGAAGATCGAAAACCCGATACCTAGGACGGATGGCAGTCGGCGGTGGTACATGTCTGGCGGACCGGACCAGGGCCTCAAGATCACGTCATGGCCCGTTTTGCACGTACCTTGGCTGGACCCCCTGCTGAGCCGCCGAGAAACCACAGTCACGCACGTGCATTTCCACCCAAACATGGTCACTTACGGGGTGTGATGCACTGACCCTTTGAGCCTGCCATCGTTTGCCGACCCCGAAGATCGGTCTGATACATGATCGGATCAGCCTGGGTGTGTTCGGCGGTTGCTCAACTGTTTGCGTGTCGAGCGGGTGCTGCCTGTGGTGTTGGTGCTTGCGCCAGGCGTGAGGCGGTCGTGTCGTCTCCTTCTTGGTGGGCCTGACGCCGGGGCAGCCGCGACGCGGGCAGCAGGCCGAGAGCGGCGAGTGCGGCCAGGATCAGCAGAGTGGAGCTCATGGTTGAAGCAGCCGTGCCGGCTGCGCTGGCCGCGACGGCGATGCCGAGGGTCGGCCCGATATTCATGGCGGTCTGCTTGAGTCCGCTGACGACCCCGGCGTACCCGGGCGGCGCGTCACCGACGACGGTCCCGGTGGCGGTGACCATCACGGTGGCGAACCCGGCACCGATGGCGGCAAAGGCTGCAGCCATGGCCATCCATGTGCTGGCGGGACCGAGCCGGGACAGCCCCGCGACGCCGACCACGACGAGGACCGTACCGGCGATCGCGGTGCGGCGCGCACCGTACCGGCGCAGTGCGGCAACCGCGGCAGGTGAGCCGAGGACCATGAGCACGGTCAGCGGGAGTACGCGCAGACCGCTGTCGAGTGGGTCGAGTCGAAGTACGTCCTGGAGATAGAAGGTGGCCCTGAACAGCGCGCCGAACAGGCTGGCGGTGGTGACCAGCAGGATCGCCATCGACGCGGTCACCGGTACGGACCGCGCTACGGCCAGCGGAACGATCGGGTGTGTGGTGCGGCGTTCGTGGCAGGTGAGCACCGTTGCGATGCCGATGACGGCGAGGCATTCGAGCAGCGTCGGCGCGGCGGTCCACCCCCGCGCGGGTACGTCGGCCAAGGCGTGGACCAGGATTGCGAGCGCGACCGCTAGCAGGCCCGCGCTGGTGAGGTTGAGCCGTGGAGAGTCGGCACGTTGAGGTGCCGGCGTCCGTACGGCGAGGGCGAGGACGGCGATGACGAACGCGAGGGGCACGTTGACCCAGAAGACGGCGCGCCATCCCAGATGAGCCACGAGAACACCGCCCAGGAGCGGACCGGACCCTGCCGCCACCGCGATCGCACTGGTGCGGATGGCGATCGGCTTGCCGAGCCGGTCCGCGGGATACGCCAGCCGTAGCAGCGCGAGCGTCGCAGGTTGCAGGAACGCGGCGAACCCGCCCTGCACCGCGCGCAGGACGATCACCCAGCCGACGGTCGGCGCGAGCGCGATCCCGGCCGAGGCAGCCCCGAAACCGAGGACGCCGACGAACAGCAGGCGCGGGTGCCCGTACCGATCCCCGAGGCGCCCGGCGATCACGAGTAACGCGGCCACGGCGACCAGATAGCCGGTGCTCGTCCACTGGATCTGCGCCACGCTCGCGCCGAGATCACGCTGCATGCCGGGCTGCGCCATGAGCAGGATGGTCCCGTCCAGTGCGACGATCACCGCGCCGACCACGCTGACCAGAAGTGCAATCTGCCGCTGTGCGGGTGCGGTCATGAGGTCACCGGGCCGAGGTGGGCGTCCAGAACTGCCGCGATGAGCCGGTCGCGTTGGTCGTCGTCGGGGTCGCCGTCCAGCGGTGGGGCGCCGAGGGCGAGTTGCAAGCTGCCCCAGGCCCACAGCTGGGCGATGCCGTGCAGGTTTGACCACAGGGCGGCGGCGGTCACCGCAGGCGGCGGTCCGGCCTCGTTCGGCCCGTCGGCGCGTCGCGCGGCATCCCGCTCCGATCGGCATCGGGCGACGAGTCCGGTGAACTGTCCGAACAGCGGGAGGGTCGACTCGCGCAGCCTCGGTTGGTCCGATGCCTGCGCCGCGCCGTCGAGCAGGTCGTGCCGCCACATGAGTTCGAACATGCCGCGGCGTTCCAGTGCGTACCCGACGTACGCCCGCGCGAGAGCCTCCAACTGGCCACGCGGTGTGGTCGTGCCGACGACCGCGGCCTCGAACATGGCCGCGAGATCCTCGAAGCCGCGACGGCCGATAGCCGAGAGCAGCGCGTGGTGCGTGGGGAAGTACCGACGCGGCGCCCCGTGCGACACCCCCGCCCGACGGGCTATTTCCCGCAGGCCCACGGACGCGGAGCCCTCGGTCAGCACAAGGTCGACCCCGGCATCGATCAACCGCTCCCGAAGGGAGCTCCCATCAGTCATAGACAGTGTCTACCATCATTCATAGACACTGTCTACTCATTGGGTGAGTGATCATTCTGCTCAGCGGGTGGCGGGGTCCGCCTCGGCTCGCTCGCTCACGGCGGCACGCTGACCGGGAATGGTCACGCCTGATAGGTCGAGGCGCTTGTTCATGTCGCAGTGCAGGACGGTGTTCGGCTGACCTCCGGGTGAGCGTGCGATCGGTGGAGCGGTGGCGTCAGGCCTGGCGGCAAAGAGGTTCGGCCGGCTTGGAATCGAAGGGACCGCAGTCGCCGTCCCGGCTCAGTGAGCGCCAGTTCGCCCAGGTGGATCGGGACTTGGAGAAGGGTCCGCTCGCTCACGGCTGGGAGGACCAGCGGTGGACGCTGGCGCGGATCAAGACTCTGATCGGCCGCCGGTTCCACGTCTCGTACACCGTCCAGGGCGTGTGGAAGCTGATGCCACGCAACGGCTGGTCGTGCCAGCAGCCGGTCCGCCGGGTCATCGAGCGCGACGACGGGGCGATCGAGGTGTGGAAGAAGCAGGTGTGGCCGCAGGTAAAGGCCTAGCGGCGGCGCTCGGGGCCTGGCTGGTGTCCGAGGACGAGGCCGGGGTCTCGATGACGCCGGCACGGGCCCGCACCTGGGGACGCCGCGGCCGAACCCCGCCCCTGGACCGGCCCTGCCAGCGCGGTCGTGGCCACTTGTCGGCGGGCAAGCTAACAAACCTGCCCCGTCCCGCGCATACAGTTTCCCGGTGACCCGCCCCGACCCGTACGACGTCCTCGCCCAGTGGCTCGCCGCCGGCCTCGGCAAGCACGGCCGCGCCCTGCAGGGCACCACGCCCATCCGCTACGAGGCCGACGTCCGGGACTGGCTGTACTTCACCGAGGAGACCACCGGCATCGGCGCCTGGAACGCCAACGAGTCGACGGCCTCCACCTGGGCGTACGCCCCGGCCCTGCGGCCCCCGAACCCGGACCGGCCCTCCCGCCGCCCCCTGGCCCCGCGCGTCTCCCTGCACAACCCCGCCCGGCGCCTGGCCGCCCTCGCCGCCTTCTACGCCTACGCCGCCGGCGCCGGCCACATCCCCCAGCCCCCGTTCAACGCCGCTGCCCTGCGCCCTGCCCCCGCCGCGCTGCCCCGCACCGCGCCGCTCACCCTCGAACAGGCCGCCGCCCTGCAGTACGCGGCCGACGACGTCCTGCCCGGACGCCACCGCCGCGGCCCCTACGACACCGCCCCGCACCGCGACCGCCTGCTCGTCCACATCCTCCTGGACGGCCTGCGACCCCGCCAGGCCGTCGGCATCGACCTGGAGGACCTGAACGAGGAGGACCCGCACCGCCGGATCCGCACCCTCACCTGCCCCGCCCCCAAGGGCGACGGCACCATCACCCACCAACCCTCCCGCGAGGTCTGGCAGGCCATCGCCGACTACCTCCCCCACCGCGTCGACGGCCGCGACCCCGAAACCGGCCGCCGCCCCCTGCTCACCAGCCGCAACGGCCGACGCCTGGACTCCAACACCATGCCCGGACGCATCGTCAAAGCCATCGCCGCACGGGTGCCGGAACTCATCTTCGAACCGAACACCGTCACCCCCGACCGCCTGGCCATGGCCCCCGCCGTCCTCCTCGACCACCCCCTCCCACCCGCCGGTCCCGACGGCTGGGCCCCGCCGGACGTCCCACCCCTCGAACGCCTGCGCCTCGACCTGCGCCACGCCCTCGACGCCGCCCCGCTCTGCCCACCCGCCGACGGCGGCTGCCCCGCCGACTGCGAACGCTGCGCCGTCCGCAAGCGGATGTGGGCGCAGTGGGAGCAGCGCTGGAACGTCGGCGCCCCGGCCTACCTGTCCTGGCCGGTGCCGCCGTACGACCACCGCCAGCGGCCCGCCGACCGCCTCCTCGCCTACCACCAGAGCCGCTGCGCCGTCTGCGGTGCCACCCCCGCACCCGGCCGCCCCGCCCACACCGAGGACCACGACCCGCACACCGGCCTCACCCGCGGCCTCCTCTGCCACCGCTGCCACCCCCAGGCGGAGCGGGGGGCGGCACCGTTCTGGGTCCGCTACCACGAGCAGCCGCCCGCGGCTGTGCTCGGGCTGGAGCTGCGCTACCCGGCGCTGGCAGGGGGGCGGGGGAGGTAGACACCCGCGCACGCTCGACGGCGGGTACGCGGCGGCCCGCACCGAACCCACCCCCGGAACTGCGACGACGGGCACAGGCCATGGATCCGTTTCGCCGCCCGGGAACAACCGCCGGGGCCGTGAGCCGCAGTCGAAGCGTCACATCGCCCGCCCACGGCAGAAGTGCCGACAACGGCCGACGCACCCTCAACGCCCAGCACGGTGCCCAGTACCAGCGGTCAACGGTCAGTTCGTCGGTCCTAGTGCTGCTCCGCGGAAGTTCGTGGAGGGGTGTTGGTAGGCAGGTCTGGACACGTCGGATGTGTCAGGCGAAGGAGAATTGCGCGGCGGCTGCGGCGGGCGTGGTCGCTTGGCCACGTCCGGGGACATCGTGAACGGTGGTTGCGCCCTCGGAGCGGAGCTGGTCGGCACTGGCGTCTCGGGCCATGGCCGCGGCGTAGGCGTGGACATCTGCGGCGGTGAGGTCGGTGCGGCCTCGCTCGGTGTACTGCTGGAGGAGGTCGGTGACGTCCGGGTTGAATCGCAGCATGGTCACCGGCACGTTGAAGCGCCTGGCGATGGCGATGAGTCGTGCGCGTGCCTGCGGGGTGACGTTCGTTGACTCGGCGATTGCGTGGTGTCCGGTGGCGAGCCTGGCGACGATCCTGCGGTCACGCTCCTCGAAGATCCGTGCGTCCGCCGCGTCGGATTCCGCTTCCGCGGGTGAGGTGCCGAAAAGCTCCGCGCGGATCTCGTCACTGGACACCACGGCTTCCGCGTCGATCTGCCGACGCGCGATCAGTGCCCGAACGAAGCTGGTCTTGCCCGAGGCTGGTGGGCCGACGAGGACGACAAGTCCTGCTGGCACCCGAATGGCCGGCGCGAGAGCGTTGAGGTAGAGGTCGCCTGCGCAGTCCAGGGCTTCCTCCGGAGAGCCGACTGGCAGTCCGCTGGGCAGGATGTTGTCCCGGTAGCTGTCGTTGCTGGCCAGATAGAGGGCGAAGCCCCAGGTGTGCAGCACGCCGGTGAAGCGCAGTCGACACAGCGGCAGACTCTCCTCGCCGGGCAACTCGGCTGCCACATAGGCGAATCCTGCGCGAAAGCGGACCGTGATGGCGTCCACCTGGGGCCAGCGTTCGCGGGCGTGGCGGTTAAGACGCTGGCGCAGGTGGTGCTGCATCGATTCCGGGGGGTTCTTCGGCACGGGCCCATCCTGCCGGGTGCGGCAGCGGCCCGCCATGATCGTTGGCCGTGGAGGGTGGGCGACAAACGGGGACAGCGGTGGCGGTGGCGATCGATTCGCGGGTCCGCGAGCGGCTGGTGCGGACGGTGGCCTCGGCGAAGTCCGAGGTGCGGGCGGTGTTGCGGGCCCGGATCGTACTCGCGGCGGCGGACGGACTCGCCAATGGCGCGATCGCCAGGGAGCTGGAGGTCAGCGTGAACACGGCGCGCAAGTGGCGCGGGCGGTTCGC
Source organism: Kitasatospora cathayae (assembly GCF_027627435.1). GTDB lineage: Bacteria > Actinomycetota > Actinomycetes > Streptomycetales > Streptomycetaceae > Kitasatospora > Kitasatospora cathayae. The sequence continues at coordinate 16,639 of NZ_CP115452.1, forward strand.
CGCACAGGGCCTGGACGGCTTGCGGGACGTCGAACGGTCGGGACGGCCGAAGATCTACGGGCCCGAGGTCCGCGTGGCGATCGTGGCCACGGCAACCAGCATGCCGCCGCATCCGGAGGCGACCTGGTCACACCGGGCCATCGCTCAGCGCGTGGCCGACACCTGCTTCGTGTCGGTCTCCGCCTCCCAGGTCGGCCGGATCCTGGCCGGTCTGGACCTGAAGCCGCACAAGGTCCGCGGCTGGCTTACCCGCCGGGACACCCCCGACTTCTGGCAGCGAGCGTCCGGGGTGTGCGCCCTCTACCTCGACCCGCCGGAGGGGGCGGTGGTGCTTTCCATCGACGAGAAGACCGCGATCGCCGCCCGTTCACGCCGCCATCCCGGTCGTCCCACACGCCCCGGTAAACCCGTCCAGCAGGAGTTCGAGTACCGGCGTCACGGCACCGCCTCCCTCGTCGCCGCTCTCGACGTGCGCACCGGTGAGGTCCTCACTGAGGTGATCACCCGCAACAACGCGGCGACCTTCACCGCCTTCCTGGACCAGCTCGACCGGGCGATCGCTCGTGGCAAGGAGATCCACGTCGTGCTCGACAACGGCTCCTCCCACACCGCCAAGCACACCAAGGCGTGGCTGGCCGCGCACCCGCGCTGGCACGTCCGCTGGACCCCGCCGCACGCTTCCTGGCTCAACCAGGTCGAGCTGTTCTTCTCCGCCCTGACCCGCCGGGTCGTGCGGCACGGCGACTTCGCCAGCCGCGACGACCTGATCGAGAAGCTGGAGGCATACGTCATCGGACACAACGAGACCGCCAAGCCCTACCGCTGGACCTACGAAGGAACCCCGCTCAAGGCCGCCTGATCAACCCCCTCCACGAACTTCCGCGGAGCAGCACTAGCAACCGATGCGTGGGACGATGTCCGTGTTCCCTAGTGCCGTGACCGCATAGGTTCGCCGGGTCGGCCTGGCCTGCCTGGGCCCTCAGTGGGCGGGAGGCCGTCCCCGCCTGCTCAGCACTGACGACGAGGACTTCGTCATCAAGACGGCCACCACCCGACCTACCAAGCTCGGGCAGCCCTTCACCCGCTGGTCCATCCGCAAACTGCTCGCCTACCTGCGCAAGGTCCATGGCCGGGTGGTCCGGATCGGCCGCGAGGCCCTGCGCTGCCTGCTCGCCCGACGCGGCGTCACCTTCCAGCGCACCAAGACCTGGAAGGAGTCCACCGACCCCGAGTACGATGCCAAGCTCGACCGGATCGAACACGTCCTGGAGTACTTCCCCGACCGCACGTTCGCGTTCGACGAGTTCGGCCCGCTCGGTATCCGCCCCACCGCGGGAAGCTGTTGGGCCGAGCAGGGCCGGCCTGACCGGCTCCCGGCGACCTACCACCGTACCCACGGCGTCACGTACTTCCACGGCTGCTACTCCGTCGGCGACGACACCCTGTGGGGAGTCAACCGCCGCCGCAAGGGCATCGCGAACACGCTGGCCGCGCTGAGGTCGATCCGGGCCGCCCGTCCGGACGGTGCCCCGGTCTACGTGATCCTGGACAATCTCTCCGCCCACAACGGCAAGAAGATCCTCCGCTGGGCGAAGAACAACAACGTCCACCTGTGCTTCACCCCGACCAACGCCTCCTGGGCGAACCCGATCGAGGCGCACTTCGGCGCACTGAGGCAGTTCACGCTCGTCAACTCCAACCACCCGAACCATACGGTCCAGACCCGCGCACTGCACCGCTACCTGCGCTGGCGCAACGCCAACGCCCGCCACCCCGACGTCCTCGCCGCCCAGCGCAAGGAACGCGCCCGCATCCGCAGCGAGAAAGGCCTCCGCTGGGGCGGCAGACCCGCTCTCGCCGCGTGATCAGGCGACCGAGCGCGGAGCGTCACATTTTCGTACCCCGGGCGATCCGATACAGCACATTCCGACGCAGTGGCCCCTCGGGCGCGGCGGGGTCGTCGAAGTCGTCAGCGGGATCCCGGGTCATGCCGATCCGGCGCATGACCGCCTGGGAGCGGAGGTTGGTGGCTGTCGTTACCGCCAGGATTTCGGGGAGTCCAAGGGCCTCAAGGCCGAAGGCCAGACCCGCCACGGCGGCCTCGGTAGCGTAGCCCTGGCCCCAGGCTGAACGAGCGAGCCTCCAACCGATCTCCACCCCCGTGAACGGCATGCCGTCATCCACCTGGTCCAGGCCCGCGAAGCCGATGAACTCGCCCGTAGCCAGTACTTCGAGCGCCCACCATCCGTAGCCTCGCTCGTCGAACTCGGTCTGGAACCGTGCCACGGAGGCATCGCTCTGTTCACGGGTCAGCAGGTCACCCAAGTGCTCGCGGACCTCGGGATCGGCATTCATCGCCGCCCACGGTTCAAGGTCAGAGTCCTGCCATCGACGGAGGATGAGGCGATCGGTACGCAATTCAGTCATGTTGCCAAGCCAACGTGGGCCTCGGTCCCAAGGCAATCCATTTTCCTCAGGGCTGTTACCGCCCAGCCGATGGGACTCAACACGCCCCCAGGGCAGCGAGGCGGTCACTGACCCGGTGAACCTTCGCGGTCACAGCACTAGCCCGGTTCGCCGGCGATCGCTGGGCCGTGACGTCTGAGGCCTGAGGACGTCCCGTGTCAGGAGCTCACCGGTCCGTATGTGGAGCCGAGGACGGGAATTTTCCGCGGAAAATCCGAGGACAGACTGATCCGCTCACGATCCACTGCCCTTCGCGAGCCCGGTCTGCGCCACGCTGCCCGCCGCTCGAGCCGTCGCGGCGAGACTGCGGTGGTGGGCAGCCGCCTGGGGCTGGCCGTCAACAGCCAGGGCGTCGGCGGCGAGCCGGTAGGCGTCCGCGAGCGCCGGGCCGTAGGCGGTGGGAGCGTCGGCGAGGCACAGGCCGACGGTCTGGACGGCGGCCCCGGCGTCGCGCCACGCACCGGCCGTGTCCTCCGGTAGGAGGGTGCGGCCTCGCGCCGTCTGGACGGCTGCCAGGCTGACGCGCGTGGCGACCAGTTCCCCGTTGTCGGGAGGCAGCAGGCGGGCCCGGGCTTCGACGACGTCGGTCAACAGGGAGACCGCTTCGTCGCGGTGCCCGGCGTGGTGGTGGAAGCTTCCCAGGTTGCAGCGGGTCGCGAGCGTCATCGAGTGGTCGCTGCCGTGGAGGCGCTCGTAGTCGGCGGTGGCCTGTGTCCCGAGGGCGATGGCGTCATCCAACTGCCCCGCCTGGAAGTGGAAGGCAGCGAGGCTCCCGCGGCTGAGCAGCGTGTCGGGGTGGTCGGTGCCCTGGAACTGTTCGCGGGAGGCGAGCACCTGTCGACCGAGGATGACGGCCTCTTCCGGGTGTCCGGCCTGGTCGTAAGAGGCCGCGAGATCCGTGCCGCATGTCGATGGTGCGGCGGTGCTGCGTGCCCAGGACGCGTTCGTGGTCGGCCAGCGTCTGTCAGCCGAGGTCGATGGCGTTCCCCAGGAAGCCGGCGCCGATAGCTGGCGACAAGGTTCCCGCTGGTTCGAAGGGTACTGGGATGGTCGTTGCCCAGGACGCGCTGACAGTCCGCCAGAACGCGCTGGCCGAGGACGATGGCCTCTGCCAACGACCGGCGCCCGATAGCAGGCGGCGAGGTTGCCGCGGGTGACCAGGGTGTCCGGATGGTCGGCCCCGATCACACGTTCGCGATCAGCGAGGACCTCCTCTCCCAGCGCGATCGCCTCGTGATCCGGCCGGTCCGGCTCAATCCGAGCTCGAGATTGCTGCGGGTGGTGAGCGTGTCGGGATGGTCGGGGCCGAGGATCCGTTCGCGCTCCGCGAGCGTCTGCCGCCCGAGCGCGATGCCCTCGTCGAAGCGCCCGGCCTCGATGTAGTCGAGTGCGAGGTTGCTGCGGGTGGTGACGGTGGTGTGGTGATCGGTGCCCAGCTCCCGCTCGCGGTCGGCGAGTGTCCGCTCCCTCAGGGCGATGCCCCGATCGACGAGGCCGAGTTCCTTGCACGCGCTCGCCAGGTTGCCGCGGGTAGGGTGACGCGGTGCCCGGAGCCCAGCACCCGCTCGCAGTCCGCCACCGTACGTTCCCCGAGATCGACCGCCTCGCGGAAGAGGCCCGCCCTCCGGTAGGTGCTGATGAGGGCGGCGAGGTCCCGGTCGGTGTGGTCCTCGTCCGGCCATACCGCGGTGAGAACCTGGGCCGCGACCTGCGCGGTGCGGGTGAACTCGGGGCCGCTGAGGGTGTCCCGGATGGCGTGCTGCACGAGCTGATGGATGCGGACGCTGTCGAGAGGGCTGTCGGTGAGGTGGTCGATGAGGCTGAGGCGGTGGAGGGCTCTCAGCGCGCTCGAAGCCGCCGAGGACTCCCGGGATTTTCTGCGGAAAATCCGAGCGCGGTCAGCAGAGCGAACTGATTCCCGTCAGCCCGGGCGATAGCGGTCGTTGACGTGTCTGCGCGCTCGAGGCGTGTCGGTAGCCCTGGGCTGTCGCTCGGCAGCCGGACGGATCTGTACCGGCTCCGTTCGGTGCCCGGGATTTTCCGCGGAAAATTCGGGACGGCCGAGCGCCGGGTGCCGCAGGACTGGGAGCCCCCGGCAACCAGTGCTGCGACGCCCTCTCACCTCTGCGGTGTCAGGCACCGCGCCCGTCGTTAAGCAAGGCCGGCAGGTCGGCCTGCTGGGGTCGATCATGGCCCACCCTCGGCTGCCCGACGTTCCTCCGAAATTTTCCGCGGAAAATCAGCGGGTCACCATCCCTCGGCCACGGCCGAGCGCCCACGGAACCCCCCGCTCCCCGGAACCTCCGTCACTGGTCCGCTCATGGCATCCAGCCGGTGGTTACGGTGGAGACCTCGGCCTCGTCGTCCTCGTCGGGCCAGCGCCCCTCGATGTGGAGCTGGATCAGCGCGGCGTGGGAGAGCGGGCTCGCGTGATCGGTGACGTCCCCGTTGGTGGTGTAGTCCAGGAGCACGACGTCCTCCTTCTCCCTGAGCAGTTCAACCAGATCGGCGACGCAGTGCTCGAGGATCCACCGATAGGAGGGCAGATAGATCCGGCGCCGAGCCGTCTCGTAGGCCAGTAGCCGGTCACCGTGCAGACCGGCCCGGTGGCCTTGGACGGGTCCGTATCGACGCACGGTCCGCTTCAGCCCTCGCATCATGGTGATCTCGAGCCTCATGGGGTCGACATCGGCGTCCTGGAAGACCTTGAGGGCTTGCCAGATCCCTTCCACGGACTGGCTGGTCACTCCCTCGCTGTAGGGAACCGGGATGCCGCCGTGCGGGTAGAAGGGGCTCAAGCGCACCCACGGATCCGGTGCCTTGGACGTCACGTCGATGATCTCTGCGCCGGGGTATTCGGTGGTCAGTGACGCCATCCCACGGCGACGGCTGGCGATACGAATCGGCATCTGAATGAGGCCCCCTGGTTCGATGACAGCAGCTACCGAGCATCCCCGACGCCACTGACATCCCGCCCTTCCGTACGGCCGGGCAGCGCTGACGAGCTAGCGACGCGTGTGTGCCTATGGCCGCCGTCGGCGAGGACGAAGAGACCGTCCTATGCGAAGCCACGGCACCGGTGGGGGGAGTGGGTACGGAAGCCAAGGTGAGTACGGGTACTCATGAAGCGGCGGGACGGACCGTCCACGATTCGAACCATGGGGAATGGCATTCGGCAAGGCAGTAGGGGACGCAGGGCGGCCCGCGCGCTCGCGGTCCTCGCGGTGGCGGGTGCGGTGATGCTCGGCGGGGTGAAGGTCACCGGGGTGTGGGAGGGCGCTCCGTTCCCGGTGGCCGATCCGGCTGCCACCGCTGAGCATCTGAACAGCCAGACACTGGCCGTCTACGACTCGCTCGATGTGCCGAACGGGCTGGTGCTCAATCTGAGCAACAGCCTCGGGATCAAGGCCGACATCTATGACTGCCACGGGCGGGGGCTCTCCCACTTCCTCGACAACCTGGAAGACACCGCCCCTTACGAGCCCCGCACGGCGGCGATCAGCGCGGGCTTGACGGTTACCGGGCTCAAGCACCCGCAGGCCGCGGAGGCGCTGGAGCGAGCCCGCGGTGCCTTGACCGCGCAAGGATGGACGGTCGAGTCCCAGGCGGCGCCCGACCACATCCAGCTGAAACTGAAACCCCCGAGCACCGGCCCCAACGGCGTCTCCGACACCGTCTTCGTCGACTTCTACGACCCGAGCGGTTTCTTCACCATCGAGGCGCACGCGGAGTGCGCCCGCTACCTCGAGGGCACGCTCGTGGACTTCGAGGGGAAGCCGGAGCACCTGCCGTTCCTCTCGGTACCGGACCGGGTCCGCAGGGAGTGACCGCGATCCGCTCGGAGAGTTTTCCGCGGAAAATCCGGAGCCCACCGGAAACGGCAGCTGTGGCCTGATCGCTGTCCTACGGAACCGCCTGTAGGGAGGAGGGAACAGGAGCTGGGCCATCGGCTGCCGACCTGGGTCAAGGGTCGAGACGGCCCAGCCCGGCGCCCCAGCGGACCTCGGCTTCCTGGTTCCGATTTTCCGCAGAAAATCGGAACCCGCGGGAAGCCGTCTCCGGGGGCGGGCTTCCGGCAAAGAGACCGGCCACTGCGAGGGCCCTTGCCGGTGAGCCGTCTGCGGCTCCCGAACCACGAAATTTTCCGCGGAAAATCCGGAGCCCGCAGGCAAGGACCAGGCAACGCATCCGGCCTGCAGGGTCAACGGTGGAGCACGTCCCCCGGCTCCGGGCCGCTCCGATGGTCCCGGATCAGGACATGCCCCGTCCCGGGGGAGTCGGAGCAGTCCGGGTCATGCAGGTTCAGATCCGCGAGATCTGTCGGGAGGACGAAGTCAGTCCCGACGTACGCCGGGTCGAGGGTGAGGCTCACGCGCATACCGCTGCCGCCGTCCGACGGCTGGAACTCCTGGACGGCGGCGAGCGGTCGGGGCCCTGCAAGGCGCTGCCTGGACGCCCGTTCCCCACACCACCGCGCGACGGCCACCTCGGCGGACAACGCCGCCGCCGCGCACAAGGACTACCACTCGTCTCCCAGCAAGGCAGTGGCCCACCCGCCGGAGCGGGGCACGACCGAGGGTTCCCATGCGCCGGGTTGGTTCACGGTGACGGTCATATTCCGGTCGCCAGTGACCTCCAGCCGGGCCCGCAACCCAGGAGCCGGGGCAACGGACGGCGGCGGATGCAGCAGGTCCTTCCCGACAGCGACCAGGATGTGCGTCGCCAAGCTCCGGTCGCCTGGGGCGGCCCCAAAGAACATCCTCGGGTGTCTCCGGACCGTCGCGCCGAAGTCGGGTAGGTCGATCGTGATGTTGTCATACGCGCGCTCCGCCACGGTCCGACGCTATCGCCGCGACTGGACCATCGAACCGGGAACGGGCGGTCAACCTCTCCACGTCCATGCGGGGTGAGTTCGCTTCTCCGTGGTGGGCCCGGGGCATCACGGGAATCTCGTTCGCGTCGGCCAGCCCGGTGGCACGGAAGCCGATGGCACTCCCGTCCGAGGGCGCCGAATTTTCCGCGGAAAATCGGCCGGTCGGTTCCCGCGGCCGGGGAGCGCCCACGGCCACAGGACAGCCGACAGCCTCGGCGGGGTCGGTCGAGCAAAGCCGGAGACCGACCGAGTCGCCCTCTCAGCCCGTCATCGCCACACCACCGTGCCGTGCGCGTGCTCACGGAATCCGTCTCGGACATGGTCCAGGCGTAGCGGTAGAGGGGTCTGGATCCGGAACGGGACAACTGCCTTCGTCGCCCGATCGAGCAGTCCGACGAAGCCGTGCGCCACAGAGCTAATCGGAGTTCTCCCAGACCAGTACGCCGGGGCCGTCGGGAGTGACGACCGGGATCCAGGCTTCGGCCGCCTCCGCGAGTCGGGATTCGTCGAGGATCAGGGACGGCGGGTAGAGGTCGTCCTCGCGACCGGAGCCGTAGATGCCCAGGGAGTCGACGGCGGCTCGCAGCCGGGCCAGCACCTCGGGTGTCCACTCCGTACCCCGGACGCCCCATCCGTTCAGCTCGCCGACGAAGATCTCCTTCATCTCCTCGTCCAGGTCCGCCCCGTAGAGCGGGACGAGGTAGCCCTCCTGCTCGTACTGCGCGCAGGCGTGGCCGCCGCACTGGTTCTGGTAGACGACTCCGGTGGGCGCCGCCACGATGACGAACATCCAGCCCACGCCGCAGCCGTCGGGATCGAGGTAGACGTGTCGTTTCGGCCTGGCGTGGGAATGCGCGTCTGTCATCGGGTCAGTCTCCGCTGTGGGTCGGCCTGTAGCCGATCGGCGGAGCCGCTCCCATCACGTGGGTTCCGCGACGAAGGCCGTGAGGTCATCGAAGCAGTGCTGGAGCGTGCCGAACCAGTGGTTTCGGCGAGAGGCCGCCCGGGCGGACAGTGCGGAAAAGTGATCTGCCTCGTCCCGTCGGAATTTTCCGCGGAAAATCCAGCGGCGTGATCAGCCGTCGACCGGTGGCTCCGGTCGCTGACACGATGGCCCGATGTCCTCCTCCCCGCTCACAGAAGCCTGGCTGCGCGGCGTCGCCGCCAACCCCGCCGCGCCGTCCGATGTCCTGCTGCGTCTGCTGGCCCCGGAGGGACGCGCCGCCTGGCCGGTCCTCTGCGGGGAGCGTGCCCTTCCCTCCGACGTCGTCGAAGCGGTGCTGAAGCACCCTGAGCGGGCGGTCCGCCGCGCGTTCGCCCGTAACCGGTACGCCGATCCCGGGCAGCGCGGCCGGCTGGTCGACGACGCCGACTCCCTCGTGCGCGCGGCTCTGGCGGCGGGGCGAAGGCCGCATCTGGGCTGGACCGAGGTGCTGCCCGACGCCGTCCTGGAAGCCCTGTTGACCGCCCGGGACGACGAAGGCGGGCAGGTGCTCACCGCCGCCGAGATCCGGCAGGAGCTGGAGTTCTCCCGGCAGATCCCGCAATCGATTCCGCCGGGGGAGATGGTTCACCACCCGAATCCGGAGCTGCGGGCCCAGGCGACTGGCTTGTGACAGTGGCTCAGCCCCGCGCAGCGCGACGCCCTCCTGGCCGACCCTGACCCCGTGGTGTCCGAGGCCGCGCGCGAGCACAGCAGGATCCTGGACCCGGCGGCGATGGAGGCGGAGCTGCCCGAACGCGACTGCCACTACCGCCATCTGCTGCTCATCAACTACGCCGTCTCCCGCACCGTCGCCGAGCGGTGCCTCGCGCAGGGGCGCGACCTGTGGTCGCTCGCTTCCAACCCCTACACTCCGGGCGAGGTCGTCGCCCGCCTGGCGCGCGGCCCGATCCGGAGGTGCGCGAGCGGGTGGCCGCCCGGGCCGACCCGGATCCGGCGCTGCTGGCGGAGCTGGCCGAGGACCCGGACGCCACCGTACGGACCCGGGCCCTACTGCAGCCGCTGCCGCGGACCTGGCCGCAGCGTGCCGCCATCGACCGGGTCGTGGGCCACGCGGCCGAATGCATCGGGCCGGTCGGCGAGATGTTCCTCGAGCCGGAGCCGGACTGGTACGAGGCGTGCGCCATGTCCCCGCACCCCCTGCTGCGACGGGTCGCCGCGGTGTTGGCCCCGGCTGCCGCGGGAATTGGCGCACCGTTTGGCCGAGGACCCCGATCCTGAGGTGCGCCACCTGCTGATGCTGCCGCGGCTTCCGCGCACCGGGCTGGGGCACCTCCTCGGGCACGGCGATCCGGAGGTCCGCGCGCTGGCCGCTGCCGACCCCACCCTCGCCGAGCCGCCCGCCGCCCTGCTGGCCGACCCGGATCCGCGGGTGCGCCGGGCCGCAGCCGCCAACCCGCTGCTTCCCGTCGAGCTGATCGGCTCGCTCCTGGACGATCCGGAGCTCGCCGAAGGGGCCGCGGCCAACCCGCGACTGCCCGCCGAGCGCCTCCACGACCTGCTCGGCCGCAGCGGGTTGGCCGGCACCCCGCGGCCCGCGTGATCGGATCGGGGTGAACGGAACTCTGATGCACGGCCGGCGGGCCCGCCCGTAGGCTGCGGTGCCATGTTCGAGTACCACGGCTGGATCAACGTTCTGGAGACCGCCGGCGCCGACGACGGCGACATCGCCGGTGAGGACGCGCGCCTACGGATGGTCGCGGAGGGCATCCAGCGGAGGATCGACGAGATCGCGAGCCCCTACCTCCTGGATCTGCGCTGGATGAACGGCGCGGTGTTCGTCCACTTCGGGGGCCAGCCGAATCACCGCGCTCGGGAGATCCTCGACTTCTTCCGCGAGGTCGGCGTGCGGGCGCCGGGTTCGTACGGCCTGCTGCATGTGCGCGATGACGAGGACTCCGTACACGGGAACGAGGTCCGTGTCCTCCGGATGGTCCGGGGCGAGGTCGACGAGCACGCGGAGCCGTTGCTGTCCCCGTGCATCCCGGTCCTGGAAGACCCCTTTCGTGGCTGACCGCGCAGCCGGACGTGGCTGACACCCCAGCCGGCGCGGGCCGGGCAGGCTCGGTCGTGGGCCGAACTGCCCGGCCTGTTCGCTCTGTTCACTCCTGCCCGGCTGAGGCGATGTCACCGGCACCGGTTAGCCTCGGCGGCGGACCGCGACGTTCGTGGCGGTGATGGCGCGCGTTGTGACGCCCGAACCCGATGAGGAGAGCCGGTGCCCGACTATCTCGCCGAGGTCTTCGCCATGCTCGGCCCCGGCGAAGGGCGCTTCGCCGGTCCTGACGCATGGGCCGCGCTGGAAGCCGAGATCGGCACCCGGTTCCCCGAGGACTACAAGGCGATAGTCGACGCGTACGCACCGGTGCAGATCAACTGGCACCTGTCTCTCAAGCACCCGGCCACCGAGCGCTGGAGCCTCGGGCAGGACATCCGCGAGACGTCCCGGGCCTGGGCCGCGCTCGACTGGGACCGGGAGAAGTGGCTTGAGCCGGAGGAGAACGTCCGCGTGGTCCTCGGCCTGGAGGAGGTTCGGTTCGGGACGAAGGACGGCCTGATCCCGATCACCAGCACCGACCGAGGCGAGTACGTCTTCCTGGCACCGCTGCCCGACCACAGCGGGCACCGGATCTGCGCGGTGGAACACGACGGGTCCTGGTTCGAGTACCGGATGAGCTTCTCCGAGTGGCTCTACCGCTACCTGGTCGGCGAGGACATGGTCGGCCCGCACAGCTCCGCCTTCTATCCCGGCCCGGTGCTGCTCGAACCGCTGCCGATGTCACCCGATGACAGGCCCGCACCGATGTACGGCCCGGAGCGCGGGATGTGACGGACGCGGGCGGTTCCCCAAGCACCCGCAGGGCTCCTCGAAACTCCTCGTGATCGCCCTGGGCCTCGCCGGCCCACCGCCGCCACCGTCCACGCCCAGCTACTCCTGCACCGCGCCTGGGCGATCCGCGGCGGGGAGTACGCGCTCGACGTCCCGGCCGGCCGGATGGCCAGGTTCATGGTCCAGCTGAACGCTGCGATGGAGGCCGCCCAGAAGGCCGCCTCGCTCGCGCCCGAGGACCCCGGCCCCTGGGTGGTCATGGTCACCGCCGCCCGCGGGCTCCGGTACGACCACGACGAGTTCCGCCGACTCTGGAGGGAACTCGTCACGCGTGCCCCGCACCACTACGAGGGCCACTGCCAGGCCCTCCAGTACTGGTGCGCGAAGTGGGCCGGCACGGACAAGCTGATGATGGAGTTCGCCGAACGCACCGCGCACAAGGCACCGGTCGGCAGCCCACTCGCCGGGGTCTACCTGCACGCGCTGTACGAACTCACCCGACGCTCCGGCCCCTCGGCCCTCCCGTCCTCACGCACGGCCAAGGATCTGCTGGAGAACGTCGCCAGATCACTGAACCAGGCCCCCGACGACGACCAGAGCCTGTACCACCTTCGGCACCTCCTGGCCCACTACCTGGTCAAGGCCCGACGCTACGACGCCGCACTGGAGCAGTTCCGCCGCATCGGCCCCTGGTGCGGCGCGGAACCCTGGACGAACGAACGCGATCCCGTCACCGCCTTCGACCTCGCCCGGAGCGTCGCCGCGCTCAGGGCCCGGCAGAGCTGACGCTCGCTCTGAGGCATCCGGATGGGCAGTAGCGGCACGTCAGAGGACCACGGACGGCCGGACAGAGTCCTGGAGATGGGGAAAGAAGAGCGCGCTGGACGGCCTGCGGGCGCGGCTGTTGACGCTGGAGGCGGAGGTCGGCCGCCTGCGCGGTGAGGCCTCGGCGACGAATGCGACGGCGGCGGTGACCGCCGGCCGGGACCGCGCGGAGGTCCGCTCCGCCCCGCAGGCCCGTGCCCGGGTACTGAACGCCACCCCAAAAGCCAGGCCGGGCAGCCCGGTCGATGACGCGCATCCCCGATGCGCTCGGCGTCATGGTCTCCGGCCGAGCCGATGAGCGGACCGACGAACGGATCCAGGTCCTGCGGACGCACGCCGAGCCCCTGGAGAGGCTCAGCGCCCCGGTCGCCGAGCACGGCCAGGTCCTGGAGAGCCTCCTGTCGGGCCAGGCGATCCTCCAGGAGGATCAGCGCCGGTACGCACCCCGGACCTCAGCGAGACCCCGCGGATACCCGCCCCCCCCGGCAACCCCGCCCCGCCCCCGCCCCCCCCCCCGGGAGCGTTATCCCCAGTTCGAGCATGGCCGGGGAGGCCGGCCCGCCCTCGGAGCGCTCGGTCTTGTAGCCCTTGACGCCGGGGGCAACGGTGCGCGGGTCCACGGCCTCGGAGGGGGCGCCGGTGGTGTAGAGGCCGTCCGGGTCCTGGTCGCGGTCGTGGGGGAGCAGCCAGAAGACGCGGCGGCGGAAGGTGCCGGAGGCCCGGGAGGACTTGGCGTCGGGGCCGAGGATCGCGTAGCCGACCATGCGGCCGTCGCGGTGGTAGGCCGGGCGGCCGCGCCGGGTGGTGAGGCGGTCGAGCGACTGGCGCACGTAGTCGAGCTCGGTGGTGTCCTCGAGCCAGACGAGATCGGTTTCGTGGGCGAGCTCGGCCGGGTCGATCAGCGCGCTCACGCGTTCTGCTCCTCTGTGTCGTCGGTGATCAGGCCGATGCCCGGGTAGTACTTGCGGCTGTTGGACAGGACCATCTCCTTGGGAGAGGTCATACCCAGTGTCTCGCGGACTCGTGCGGCGAACGCGCGGCCGGATACGGGATTGGCCCCCTCGAAGCCGCACCAACGGGTGTAGGCGCCGAAGAGCTGGGACTGTTCGGCGCGCATGCCCTCCCCGGTGATGCAGGCCTCCTTGAGGAAGCGGCCGACGTGGTCCTCGGTCTCCGCGTAGGCGGTGGTGGCGGTCTGGACGGCCTGGGGGCCGGCCAGGTCCTTCTCACCGGCGAAGTAGCGGCGGGCGCCGTCGATGAGCCAGGCGAGGATACCGGGGCCCTCCTCGGCGACGAGGACGTGGGCCAGGTTGTCGATCTTGCGTTCCTCGGGGACGACCCGTTCGAAGGGGATGAGGCGCATGCGGCGCCAGAAGGCGAAGCCGCCGGTGCCGACCTCGGGGCGGTGGTTGCCGAGCAGCCAGAGCTTGTGGGTGGGCTCGAAGGAGAAGAAGTCCTGGCGCATCCGGCGGGCCTTGATCTTGTCGCCGCCGGTGAGGAGCTTGACCCGGGCCTCGTCGAAGCGGTCGCCGGGCTTGAGTTCGGAGCAGACGATGATGCGCCGGCCGTGGAGTTCGGCGAGGTCGGTGGGGTGGCCGTCGAAGGTCTTGGCCATCAGGAAGCCGGGCGGGGCCGCGTCGGCGTAATCGCCGAGCAGCTGGATCATGACGTCCAGCAGGACGGATTTGCCGTTCTTGCCCTGGCCGTAGAGGAAGGGCATGACCTGGGCGCCGACGTCGCCGCTGATCGAGTAGCCGAGCAGCAGGTGCAGGAAGTCGCGGGTCTGGCGGCCTTCCTTGTCGTCGCCGAAGGTGTCGGTGAGGAAGCGGTCCCAGCGCGGGGTGGGCATCCGGGCGGGGGCGAGCGTGGTGGAGCGGGAGTGGTGGTGGACCTTGGGGTCGGGCGGGGCGATGGCGCCGGTGCGCAGGTCGACGACGCCGCCGGGGGTGCACAGGGCGTAGGCGTCGGCGTCCAGGAGGGCGGCGTTGAGGACCATGCCGGGGGCGGACTTGGCCTGGGCGAGCATGGCGTTCATGCCGGAGGTCGACAGCGCCCGGCGGCGGTGCCGGCGCAGGTCCGCGTTGGTGTAGACGCCGCGGGGGTCGTGGGTGGCGACGCTCTCGGCCATCTCGCCGGCGGCCCACAGGACGGTGTCGTCCTCGTCGAGCTGCCAGCGGTGGGTGGCCCAGCGGTACCAGCCGATGCCGGGGACGTGGCGGTAGTCGCGGCCGTAGAGGTGGACGAAGAGCTTGGCGTTGCCGCGGTCGGACAGGGAGTCCGGCAGGAGGCCGTGGGAGCTCGCCTGCGGGCCTGCCGGGGGGCCGTCGGGCTGTCGAGGGGTCAGAGCGGCCTGGAGGGGGGCAGGGGGGGCTTGTGGGGCCGTTACGGGAGTGGGGGAGTCCAGGAGGCTCTCCTGGACGGCGGTGCCGTGCCAGGGCGCCTGCGCGGGCCCGGGGACGGGCGGGTACTCCAGGATCTGCTGGGCAGCGGCCACGGGGTCGAAGACCGTCCTCTTGCGGGTGCTGTCGCTCATCCTCGCGCCTTCCCTACGTACAGGGGCTGCCGGGCACCGGCGGCGAGACCGGAGCGGATCACGGCGGAGCTCTGCCGGTCCTGGGAGGGGCGGGCGGTACGGGCGGCGTCGGCGAGCAGTTGCTCGGCCTCGGTGTGGGTGAGGTGTCCGGCGGAGACGAGGCCGCCGACGGTGTAGGCGGCGCGGTTGAGCTTGCCGGTGAAGCCGGCTCCCTCGGGGGTGGTGGCGCAGTCGGTGACGTCCTGGAGGACGGTGTCGAGGACCCGTTCGGCACCTCGCCTGCCGCCGCCCGCCGCGACGACGGCCTGGCGAGCACGGTCGGGGACGGCCGGCTGGGGCGTGCTGAGCTGTTGGCCGAGGCGGTCCTTGAGGTGGCCGGTGCGGATGAGCTCCTCGGCGAGCCACTGGGGGAGTGGTGCGGGGGTCGTGGCGCCGGGCAGGGGGGTGTAGGTGCCGCTGGTGGTAACGGTGCTGGGGGCGACGATGTAGCCGCCGTGGGCACGGACGTCGACCTGCCAGGCGAGGGCCCGGCCGGTGGAGGAGCCGGTGGAGCAGGTGAAGCGGTGGTGGGCCTGGTCGCGGTACCAGATGTGCAGGCCTCCGGAGGGGGTGCGCACGCGCAGGGTTCCGGTGTCCCGGGACGGGTCGGGTGCCTTGCGCAGGGCGGCGAGCAGGGCGAGGGTGTGGTAGCCGTTCTCCAGGCCGTCGAGGTCGACGCGGTCGTGGATCGGGATGCCGGGCAGGATCCGGTCCCTGGCGGGGACATCGGCGGGGTGGCTGTCGACATCGATGACGACCAGGCCTGCGGGGCCGCAGGCGACCCCGGTGCCGAAGTCCGGGTTGACCCGCCACCAGGCACCGATGAGGTCCTGGTCGGTGGTGGCGGCGTGGAATCCGTGGCACCAGCGACCGACGCGGTGGCAGGAGCAGTCGGTGGGGGAGTGCGGGGAATCCTGGCAGGGCTGGCAGTTCGCCGGAGGGGTCTTGCGTCCCGGGGCCAGCGGATGGACGGGCCAGCCCTGGGCGGCACACCAGCGCGCGACGGCCAGTGCGTCCGGCTGACGCTCCGTTCGGTCGCTCCCCACGGCCATCGGCGCCGTCACGCTGGTCCCTTCCCCTTTGGTTCGGTAGCTGCTGCAGCTGCTTCGGTAGCTCAGTAGCTGCCCGGACTGAGTCGCTTGTTCAGTCGCTGACGGCAAAAAGCCAGGTCAGAGCACTGGTGGGTGCCGGATCAGCGACTGAAGCGACCGAAGTCCAGAAGATAGCTCACACAGACTAGCCGAGCGAGCACATACCGTCCCGGACTGCTGCGACGTGCGGGGAAACTGAGCGACCGAACCCTGGGACAGCGACCGAGTCGCTTCGGTCGCTGTTTTCGGTATGGCGGCGTTTTCGCAGGTCAGAGCCATTTTTAACAGCAAACAGCGACTGAAGCGACTGAAGCCCGGGTCTATAACGCGCACACGCACACGGGAATGTCTTCATATACCCGACCTTGAGTCGCTTGGGTCGCTGATGGGGTGGGCCAATGGGCTCTGACCTGGGATTTTGTCCAGCGACTGAAGCCCAGCGACTGAAAGCGACTGAGTCTCTCGGGCCCTGGCCCCCGGCGTGTCGCGAGTGTCAGGCGCGGATGAAAGCCCCGGGCTCGGTCGCTTGGGTCGCTTCAGTAGCTCCGGTCGCCGTCGGAGCAGCACCACGGTGCCGTCCCCGGGGCAGCCGCTCCGGGGAGTTCCCGCCTGGAGTTCCGGGCTTGGGTCGCTTGGGTCGCTTCGGTAGCTGAGTCGCTGCCGTGGGAAGCGCCCTGCGAGGCCCGTACGGCACGGCACATGGACACCTCGGCCGGTACCCGGAGCTACCGAAGCGACCCTGGGACTGACATGCCCTCGTACTCGGTGCGCTCGACGCCCGCCGCCCCGACCGGCGGTTCGAGGAGAACCGCTCCCGCGGTCGGACGCCAGTGGTATTCATCTGTCGTGTACGTGTACCGGGGGACCTCGACCTCCTGCTGGAGCTGTCGCTGCCGGGAACGGGCGAACGCGTCTATGCGGCCGTCGTCGGCCAGGACGCGACCGGTGAGCTGACGGTGGTGGCGGTCGAGCTGAAGCAGTGGACGTGGGCCGTCCCCTCACCGCTAGAGCCCGGGATGCTGGAGGTCGGGCAGCGGACCGTACCTCACCCCGCCCGACAGGTGGGCGGCTACGTCTTCTACCTCAGGGACTGGGGTCGGCGTGGCCGGAGTACAGGCGAAGGGCGTAGCGGTCCTGCACAACGCGGGCGCCGAGCTGCTCGGGCACCTGCGCGCGATGGGGCCGGCGACCGCGCCGAGCGCCGAGTTCCCGCTGCTGGGCCGTGACGACATCGCCGCCGGCGTCCCCGTGAGCGAGCTCTCGGGGGTGAATCCGTCGATCTCGTCTCGGCCCGGTCGGACGAGCGGGATTCCTCCTCCGGCACGGCGCTACAACCTGGTCGGCAGTGGCCCGTACCTGGTCGATGGGCATGACGGGAGCATCCATCCCGTCCCCGCCACCACGTGGATAGCCGAGGACTGGGAGGAGCTCTACCTCCGGCAGATCAAGGGCGCCAGAACGCCCGACCCACTTGTCTCCACCGTCCGCGCACTCGTGGGCTCCGCCGGGGCCGTGGCCGCGATGAGCCACCTGCGCAAGCAAGTCCCTCGCTTGAGCCTGCAGGAGGCACGGGCCTACGTCAGGGCCATCCAGGACGGAGCCGAACCGTCGGACGAGCTGGCGAACCTCACCAGAGAGGCGCAGAGTTGCCCACCGCTGCCTATCACAACGCTGGCCGGCCCGATCCAGTAGCAGTCCGGGTGACCGAAGGCGGGGCGAGGCCCAAGACGGGCCGCTGGTCCACGCCGGCTGAGCCGGCGCACCACGATGGCGCTCACCGCCTGGCGCATCACGTTCTCGACGTGGGCAGGGAGCGTCTCGTAGTCCCGCGCCCGGCATCGGTTGGGCGGTGATCCAAGAACGGCTTGCGATCAGATCGCTCATCCCGTGCACCTTCCAACCGATGCTGGTGACGGTGGGTCGGCTGGACCCCAGCGGGTGCAGGGAGGACATCGTCTGCGTCGGCTGGACCGGCGCCGGCATCGGGCTGACCCCCGCGGGTGGGGGGAGGACAGCCGGCGGTCGCACCGCGGACGGCCTTCGCCCCGACCGCGCCGGGTGCGGGGAGGACCCTTCGCGACCTGCGGCGAAGCGGCTTTGCCGTTTCTTGACCGTTGGGTTGGTGGCAGTCGTTCGTGTGATGGCAGGGAAGTGAGGTGGCAGCGCTGTTGAGGAATTAAGGAGCGGTGGACATCGTGCCACGAGAGCGTGGACACGGGCTGGGAGAGTTCAATTCTGCTGGGGGCTCAGCCGATTCGGGCCCACGGACGGACCGTGTTGGCCAAGGCCTGCAGCTCCCTCATAGGCAGTGCGCCGATCAGGTCAACCGCTATCGGGTGCCGGGCACCATCGCCAGCTCGTTCGTCCCCGCAGGGGTAAGCCACCCCACGCCTTGGGGCCCCGTCCCGGGCGCTACGGCCCAGATCGCCGACCTCTGCGGCGTCCAGCGCCGCCTCGACCCGCGCGTGATCCGCATCCAGAGCCGGCTCGTCCACCTCCCGCGCGACCCCAAGGCCAAGCCCACGGCCGCGCAGCCCTTCCTCAACAGCTTCCTGCCCCCCGACCTCGCCCGGGTCCGCGCTGCGCTCGGGGACGACGGGAGCGGCCTCGGCCCCGCTCTCGACGCCTACCTGACCGCCCGCCGTGACATCGCCGTCCTGGCCCGGACCGACCTGCGCGAGGACCGCCGTGCGGTGCTCGACGGCGTCGACCCGGTCCTCCACCCCGCCGGGCGCTGGCCCGCGAAGGCCGAGCACCCGCTCGCGCTCAGCCAGCAGTTCGCGGTCAACCGCATGCTCGCCGATGCGCGCACCGCCGACACCGACGGCGGCCTCTTCTCCGTCAACGGCCCGCCCGGCACCGGCAAGACCACCATGCTGCGCAACCTGGTCGCCGCCCTCGTGGTCGAACGGGCCGCCGTGATGGCCGCCTTCCGGCGCCCCGAGGACGCCTTCGTCGGCCGCGCCTGGCAGGGCAAGGACCGCCAGGGCCGCCACAAGCGCTACGTCGCCGCCCTCGACCCCAGGCTGACCGGCTACGAGATCGTCGTCACCTCGTCCAACAACGGCGCCGTCGAGAACATCACCGCGGAGCTCCCCGGGGCCGCCGCCCTCGCCGAGCACTGGCGCGAGGGCCCCGACCACTTCTCCGACCTCGCCTCCGCCCTGCTCAAGGGAGCCCCCGCCTGGGGACTGGTCGCGGCCGTGCTCGGCAACAAGGCCAACCGCAAGGAGTTCAGCGAGCGCTTCTGGTGGGGGCGTTTACCCGAGAAGGAGGCCGACGCCCGCACCGCAGCCGGGCTTCCCGAGCTGCGCGGCATGAACGCCGTGCTGGGCGACTGGATACCGCCGAACGCTCCGAAGCCCGTCGGCACCCCGCGCGGCAGAGGCACCGCCGCCGTACCCTCCCAACCCGT
Source organism: Kitasatospora cathayae (assembly GCF_027627435.1). Lineage (GTDB taxonomy): Bacteria > Actinomycetota > Actinomycetes > Streptomycetales > Streptomycetaceae > Kitasatospora > Kitasatospora cathayae. The sequence continues at coordinate 35,714 of NZ_CP115452.1, forward strand.
ACCCTCCCAATCCGCACCCGCCCAGCCCCTCCCCTCCTGGCGCCAGGCCGTCACCGCCTTCAAGGCCGCCCAGACCGAAGTCGAACGCCTGCGCACCGAACGGACCCGCCTCGCCGCCGCCCTCGCGGACACCGAATCAGGACGCGGCCGGCGCCGCCTCGAAACCCTCGACGACGCCGTCCGGCGAGCCGACGAGCGCGTGGCGGCCGCCGAAGCCCGCCACGCCGCCGCCGCCACCGCCGCGGTGACCGCCGGCAGCGCGGCCCTCGCCGCCGAAGCCGCCCAGCGCACGGTCCACGAGAGCATCCCCCAGGCCCGAGAAGCCCTCGCCACCGCCCGCTCCCAGCTGGCGTCCGCCCGCCAACGCGTCGACCACCACCGCGAATACCTCGACATCCTCACCGCCCGGTACGAAGCACCGCCCGCCACCGAACCCGGCCTGCGCTCCGGACTGCGCCGCCTGCTCCAGAGCAGTGCCGAACGCCAGGCCATCGAGCAGCAGCACGAACGCGCCCGGGCCGAGACCCTCGCCCTCCTGAACCAGCAGCGCACCGCGCTCCACGAGGCCTACGACCAGGTCGCCGACTGCACGCGCACCGCGGAACTCGCCGCCGCCGACCTCCAGGCCCGCTCCACCACCGGCATCGCCGACGCCGACGCCGCCGCCGGCCGGGCCCGCGCCCACGAGGACGCCGCCCTCACCGCCGAGTCCGCCGCCCACGAAGCCGTCCAACAGGCCCGCCGCGAAGCCCGGGCCGCCCGGCGTGACCTCGAGACGGCCACCGCCGAACTCGACGCCGCCCACCGCACCCTCCGCCAGGCCGCCACCGGCTTCCCGTCCCTGCCCCTCGACTGGACCGACCTCGACGACCAGGAGCAGGAACTCGGCTCCCCCTGGTCCGACGAAGCCTGGTGCACCGCCCGCAGCGACCTCTTCATGCGCGCCCTCGACCTGCACCGCGCACTCGTCGCCGCCAACGCCAAAGGAGTCCGCGGCAACCTCCAGGTCCTGATGGAGCTGATGACCGGCACCGGCGGCCCCGTCCCCGACGAGCAGGTCCACCGTGCCTGGCAGACCCTCTTCCTCCTCGTCCCCGTCGTCTCCACCACCTTCTCCTCCACGGCACCATGTTCGCCCGCCTCGGCCGGGGCACCATCGGCTGGATCCTCGTCGACGAAGCCGGCCAGGCCACCCCGCAGGCCGCCGTCGGCGCCCTCTGGCGGGCCCGCCGCGCCGTCCTCGTCGGCGACCCCCTCCAACTCGAACCCGTCGTCACCCCGACCGCCTTGCAACGCCGGCTCCTCCTCGCCTACGGCGTCGACGAGGAATGGCTCCCCTCCGCCACCTCCGCGCAGGCCGTCGCCGACCGCGTCAACCGCTACGGCACCTACCTGCCCGCCCCCGCCGGCGCCGACGACGACACCGTCTGGGTCGGCTCACCCCTGCGCGTCCACCGCCGCTGCGAAGACCCGATGTTCACCGTCAGCAACGACGTCGCCTACGGCGGCCTCATGGTCTACGGCACCCACCCCCAGCCCTTCCCCGACCCCGACCACGACGGACTCCTCCCCAGCCGCTGGCTCGACACCGACGACCCCGACCGCCCTGCCGACGCCCCCTGGGGCGAACGCGACCGCCGCGCCTTCACCTTCCTCCTCGACCGGCTCGACCACCACGGCATCACCCCTGAACGCCTGCGCATCATCGCCCCCTTCCGTGCCCTCGTCGCCGAAGCCCGTACGATCTGCCGCACGCGCCCCGGATGGACCCGCGAACTCCTCGACGAACGCTGCGCCACCGTGCACAAGGCCCAGGGCAAGGAAGCCGAGGTCGTCGTCCTCGTCCTCGGCGGCAACCGCCCCCGCGCCCGGGAGTGGGCCGCCCGCACCCCCCACCTCCTCAACGTCGCCGCCAGCCGCGCCAAACGCCGTCTCTACGTCATCGGCGAACGCGCCCTGTGGTCCCCGCTGCCGTACTTCGACGTCCTCGCCGCCGAACTGCCCGCCTACGACCACATAAACGACCGCGACACCTGGCCCCTCGCCGCCCCCGAACCCCCGGCCCCACCCTCATAGCCCCTCCGCGGCCCCGGCCGCACGGGCCTCGAGGCCTGAGATCGAGCAGCTGGTCGACGCCATCGACGGCATATGGGGGCGGTTCCGGGGAGGAAGAGGAGGAGGGAGGCGACGCTGTACATCCCCTACCGTCTCGAACGGGGCCCGTACGGCGCGATCCAGGCCTCCACCGACTTCAGGACCCTGACCGCCGGCGGCTACACCTGCACCGGACACGCAGGGCGGAACCTGGACCCCAACACGCCGGAGGTGGCGGAGCGGAACCTGCGGAACCTCCTGTTCAGGGACATCACCAAGCACGGAGTGCCGCTCAACGTACAACCGTTCCCACCTGGGGACGGACTCGCCTTCACGTTGACCGTGAAGGCGCCGCGATGAGACTTACACGGGTACCGGACATCATGCAGGGCTTCCGCCCGGGTTGATCGCGTGGTCGAAGGCCGTGAGCCGGTTCTGTTCTTGTCGAGGTTGCACAGGGTGTCGTAGGCGTACTCCCGGGCGATGCCCGACGGGTGGGTGACGAGTTCGCGGTAGAGCATCCAGGTCCCTCCGCGGATGAGCGCCTCGCACTCCTCCTGCTGGGCGGTGTCGCCGACGCTGAAGCACAGGAGGAGGTGCAGCAGAGTGGTGCGGGCGACAGGTGTGGTGAGCGTCGGGTCGGCCAGGGCGGCCAGGACCACGGCGGTGGCGGCGGGAGCGGGCTCCATCAGGTTGGACTGGATCATGACGTGGTCGTCCATCTCGGCGAAGGTGGCTTCACCTTGCGTCCGAGCGTTGACCAGCCGCAGCAGCGCGGCGGGCAGATGGGTCGCCGGATGTCCGCAGCCGCATCGCATGGCGTCCCAGTCATGCCGACCGATCTCGGTGCGGACCACCTGCATGGCCGGGTGCTCGCCGGCGAACGGAGCCACCGGCAACCGGGGGCCGGCGGCGATCGCGTCCCGCTCGGCGCGGTACGCGTCGAGCAGCCGGAAGAACTCCGCGACCGGCGTCGAGCCTGCGGGCGTCTCACGCTCGATCTCGGCGGCCCAGCCGAGCGGGCTGCGTCGGCCGAGGCGTCGCCAGAGCCATTGCGCGAACGAGTCCTCGGGCCAGAAGTCGAAATCCTCCCCACCCCCGTGGACACCCAGCGCGACGCGATAGCCGATCAGCATCGACTGCAGGTGCCGCAGCGACCCGCCGAGCAGCCACATCTCGGGGCGCAGACGCACCTGCTCCAGGAAGTCGTGGACACCGGTGCACTCCTGCCAGTGCTTCGGGGCGGCGTTCCGGGCCCTGTCCTCGGTCGGCATGCCAGGAGCATACGGGCAGCCGCGATCGCTGATGGGTGCAGTTCCCTTGAAGGGAAGGGTTGCGGTCACCCAGCCAAGCGACATCCCTTGATCATCGAGTTGCCCTCTCGCGTTGCTCAAGCCACTCGAGCTACCCGGTGCGGAAGGCGTGTCGGTTTCCCCTTGTGTCAAGGTACGGCTCGAAGGGCGGGTTGACCGCGCAGTCCCGATCGCGGACCTCCCCGCGGTGCGGGCCGACCACGATGAGCCAGCCGGTCATCCCGCATCCGTTGTCGCTGATGAGGACCGCGCCCCGCCCGCGTTCCAGGTGCCAGACTTCGTCGCCGGCGTCCCCGAAGACCTTGCGGTAGTACGTGCGGTACTCGTCGGGCAACGCGACACCGTACTGTGCTTCGACCTCCGCGACCGTCGAGCAGCGATCGTCTGCAGCTCTCGGTCGGCGTTGCCGTTGGGGTCGATGAACTTCCGTGGGTTCGGAGCGAGGGCGGCCAGGCGGCGTGAGACCGCGACATGCGCGAGCGGACGGGTCTTGACGTTCGATCGGCGGCGACCCTCCACGGACAAGGGCGCGTTCGCGTGGCTCATGGTGTCGCCGGGACCGTACGGGGCGTGCGGTGCCGTGCGCCGGTGACGATGAGTGAGACGTTCTGTCCGCCGAAGCCGAAGGAGTTGCTGAGCACGGCCTGCTGGGGGACGTCTCGTCGCGTTGTGACGACGTCGAGGTCGATGTCGGGTCCGACGCCGGCTGCGGTGAGGTTGCGGGTCGGCGGGATGACGCCGTGTTCCACGCTGAGGACGGCGATGAGTGCCTCGATCGCGCCGGCGGCGCCGAAGAGATGGCCGAGTGCCGCCTTGGGGGCGGTGACGGTGGCGCGGCCGAAGACCTGCCTGATGGCGTGTGCCTCGGCGACGTCGCCGGTCGGGGTTCCGGTGGCGTGGGCGTTGATGTGGCTGATCTGCTCGGGGGCCAGACCGGCTTGTGCGAGGGCCTTGCGCATGGCGGAGACCTGGCCGGAGCCGTCGGGGGCGGGTGCCGTGATGTGGTGGGCGTCGGCGGCGATGCCGGCTCCCGCGAGCACCGCGTGGACGCGCGCGCCCCGGGCGTCGGCGTGCTCGGCGCTTTCGAGGACCACGACGGCGGCGCCCTCGCTGAGGACGAATCCGCTGCGGTCCGCGGCGAACGGCCGGGACGCCGAGGCGGGTTCGGCGGTGTACCGCGATAGTGCCTGTGCCTGGGCGAAGCCGGCGACGGTGATCGGGGTGATCGCGGCCTCGGTCCCGCCCGCGATGACCACGTCCGCCTCGCCGGCGCGGATGAGCCTGGCCCCCAGGGCGATCGCCTCGGCACCGGAGGAGCACGCCGAGACGGGCGTGTAGACGCCGGCCCGTGCGCCGTATTCGATGCTGATCAGCGCCGCCGCCGCGTTGGGCATGAGCATCGGTACCGTGCGGGGCGAGACACGCCGCGTCCCGGCCGACTCCAGTGCGTCGTCCTCCCTCAGCAGGGTCCGTACGCCCCCGATGCCCGTGCCGATCGCCGAGGCGAGCCGGTCCGGGTCCACCTGCGGGGCACCGGCGTCGGCCCAGGCCTCGGCGGCGGCGATGAGTGCCGCCTGCTGCGAGCGGTCGAGCCGCCTGGCCCGCACCGGCGGCAGGGACTCGGCGGGGTCGATCGCCATCGTCCCCGCGGCGGTGTCGGGAAGGCCGGCGTCCTCGTGGCCGCGCAGGGCGCCGCCGCGGATGCCGGACTCGCCGGCGAGCAGGGCGTTCCAGGTGGACTCCACGTCTGCGCCGAGCGGTGTGGTCGCGCCGAGTCCGGTCACGACGACTTCAGTGCGGTGCATGCCCTTCGGCCTTTCTTGTATGCGATACAAGCGAACAGCCAAGTTGTATCACATACAATTCGGGTGTGGAGAAGAAGCGAACCGAGGCCCGGCCGACGTCGGCGCGGTCGCGTGACCGCGGTCGCGCGACGAGACGCCAGCTGATCGAGGCGACCGCACGGCTGTGCGAGGAACGGCCCGGCGCCGAGCTGAGCGTCGCGGAGATCGCGAACGCGGCGGGCGTCTTCCCCAACCAGGTCACCTACTACTTCGGTTCCAAGGACTCGCTGCTCGTGCACGCCGCCTTCCTCGGCCTGCTGCACGACGCCCGACGGATCGAGCGCATCGGTCGCCAGGCCCCCGACGCGGCGACCTTCCGGCGCAACATCGCTCGCGCCGTACTGGCCATGCCCTCGCTCCCGTCGGTCGCGCGAGCACTCGCCGCCGCGATCTCCAAGCCCGAACTCGCCCCCGTGGTCGACCGGCACCTCCAGTTGCTGTTCCGGCAGTCCGAGCGCTTCGTGAGCCAGCTCGTCGAGGGCCGCGGCTGGAGGGTCGGTCGACCGCTCGACGTGGAGGCCAGGACGTTCTGGAGCACCGCGCTCGGCGCCGTGCTGCTCGTCCGCGCCGGGGCGCACGGCACCGGCGCGGACCTCGACCTCGCCGGAGCGCTGACCGTCCACGACGACGAACCCGAGCGCGGCTAGGGCGTTACTTCGGATCCGCGGGCGGACCGGATGAAGACGCCGGCGATGTGGAGTCCGGCGCGGAACACGGTGGCGGTGTTCTCGAAGCGGGTCGCCAGGCCGCGCCAGTTCTGCGGCTGTTCGCCGCGAGGTGGATCTCGGTGGTCAGCCCGCCCCGCTTCGGCGTCTGGTCCAACAAACAACGGCTCTGTGCGCGCCCATCGCGTGTCAGTCAACGGCACGACCGGACCGACGATCCGGTGATCGGAAAGCAGGCCATCAGGTGGGGGTGGTTCGGGCACACTGGGGCGATGAACTCCGGGGCGGGGCTTGGCGAGGACGGCTGGGACGCTGACGGAGCCCTCCGGGCTGCGCTGAGGCGTACGGCCGAGGGGATCGGGCTTGCCCTGCCCGAGTGGGACGGGAAGTGGGGTCGCCTCGCGGAGTACGTCGACGCGAGGACCGGTCGGCGTGTGTGTGGGCCGAGGGGACGAGCGGGCCGCCCTGAGCCTGACTGCCCGGCTCAGGATGCGGTGGCGGGCAGGTGCCGCGGCCGGGTCCGGAGTGTGACCACTAGGGTGGCCAGGCTCACGGACAGGAGCGGGACGAGGATGCCGAGGGGACGGGCGTCGAGCAGGCTGTGGAAGATCCGGTTGGTGCCGGCGACGGCCAGGAGGGCGCTGCCCAGCGCGGTGACGACGACGAGAACCGGAGCGTCCCGCGATCCCCGGCGGAGGCAGATGGTGGCGTAGACCCAGAAGCACACGACGGCTGCAGCGAAGCTGAGGATCAGGAAGCCGGTGAACCCCGCGACGAGATTGTTGAGTTCGGCGGTCTCCTCCTCGGCGGAGCCCCACTGGTCCCGGGGTGGCAGGTGGTTTCCGGGGGAAGGCCGCAGGGCCAGAACGCAGAAGGGCGCGACGCCCCAGAGCCAGGCCCCGGCCTGCGCCAGCCGAACCGGCAGAAGCCGCACGGGTAGGAGGCGGCCGGCAGGGGCTACGGGCACTGCGGTCATCGCGGTCTCTCCGGGGGAAGCGGCTGGTGAGGACGGGTAGAGCCTCGCCGAACCGCTCTGGCCGTCGCATGAGTACGGCTACTCATCCGTGCAGGTCCGAACACCAGGCGGACCGCAGTGACGTTTCCTCAGACCCGTTGCGAAAAAGCATCATCGCTGCTGTGAGCGCCGTGGTACGTTCCGTAACCCCAACAGAAAACAGTTGACCCCGGCGGTGCTACCAACACCCCGGGGCCCGGCACCAGGAGCAGAACCTCCCGATGCGCGTCCATCGTACCGAACACGCACGCCACTTCACCGTGCTTCCCAACGCCGTCCTGCAGTTCCGTCGGCTGAGCTACACCGCCCGCGGCCTGCTCGCCTTGCGTTCGACGTCCTCGACCTCGGCCATGGTGACTGGCGGGAACAACGGCCCGCGCGGGGCGTCCGCGTAATACGCGGTCACTTCTTCGGCCCAGGATTCGAGCCGAACCGACCCATCGCCGCCTGTCCCCCGCAGGCCCGGGTGTGGCCGGGGTCGAACCAGCCGGCGCCGTAGCGCTCCGCGATCCAGGCGCTCGGCACCTTCGCCCTGTCGAAGCGCCGCCCCGGATCCCAGGCCCGGAAACGCAGCTTCTCGATCAACGCATCGTCGTCCGCCGGCTCTTCGGCGATTCCAGGATGCTGGAGCGACGCAGGGGACTCGGGCGAAGCGGCGGTCATGCGCCGAGAGCATAGTTGTGGGCGACGGAACCCACCTCGGCCTACCCGAGGACCTCCGGACAGAAGACCTTCTCCGTCACAAGTCGCGGCGCGGATAGAGTCGTCGCAGCAGCCCCGGAGCGGGGTGCACCGTGAAAGAAGAGGGCTGGAGGACGGCGGGGCATGTACCTCAAGAACGTGCGGGTGCGGAACGTGCGCGGGTTCCGCGGCGCCCGTGAGGTGGACCTCGACCTGACCCGGCCCGACGGCTCCTACGCCGGGTGGACGGTGCTGGCGGGCCGCAACGGGTCCGGCAAGTCCACCCTGCTGCGCGCCGTCGCCCTGGCGGTCAGCGGACCGAGCGCGGCACGCGGGCTGGTCACCGGCTTCGACTCGTGGATCAGCGACGAGCGGTCGCAGGCGGTCGCGGAGGTCCGCCTCCACCGCGACCCGTCCGAGGACGGGTTCACCACGGGACGGCCCCCGGCCGACGCGTTCTGGGCGGGCCTGAAGTGGACCGCGCCGGACGCCGCCACCGCGGCCGGCCGTCACGCCCAGCCGGCCCTGGGCCCGGTGGCGTACAAGAAGGCGCCGACGGCTGCCCAACGGGGGCCGTGGGCGGACAACCCGGTGGGCTGGTTCTGCGCGGGCTACGGGCCGTTCCGCCGTCTCGTCGGAGGGTCGGGGGAGGTCCAGCGGCGCATGGCGGGGTCGGGCGCCGTGGCCCGGTTGACCAGCCTCTTCCACGAGGACGCCTCGCTGGCCGAAGGCGTCAGCTGGCTCATCGAACAGCACCTGCGGTCCCTCGAGAACCGCCCGGGCGCGGCCGAGCTGAAGCGCACCGCCCTGGAGATCCTCGGCGACGACCTCCTGCCCGACGACTACACCATCGGGGACGTCGACTCCGACGGCCTGTGGGTCGCCCACGGCGGCCGGTCGTTCGCCCTGCGGGAGATGAGCGACGGCTACCGCACCGTCGCCGCGCTCGTGGTCGACATCCTCAAGCAGCTCCACGACACCTACGGCGCCCTACACGTCGAACGCGACAGCGGCCACCCGGTCGTGACCGTCCCCGGTGTCGTGATCATCGACGAGATCGACGCGCACCTGCACGTGTCCTGGCAGAAGCGCATCGGGGGGTGGCTCAAGCAGCACTTCCCGCTGGTGCAGTTCCTGGTCACCACCCACAGCCCCTACATCTGCCAGGCGGCCGACCCAGCCGGACTGATCCGCCTGCCCGGCCCCGACGTCGACGAAGCCCCCGAAGTCGTGGACGCGGACCTGTACGACCGGGTGGTGTTCGGCAGCGGCGACGACGCGGTGCTGTCCGAGCTCTTCGGCCTCGACACCCCGTACTCGCAGCGCGCGGACGAGGCCCGGGCCCTCCTGGTCACGCTGGAGATGAAGATCGTGGCCGGCGAGGCCGACGAGCAGGAACGCGAGCGCTACCGCCGGCTGAAGCGGACGCTCACCAGCTCGCCCTCCGCCCGGGTCGACGAGGTCGCCGCACGGCTGCACTCCCTGACCGGGCACGTCGCGTGATCCGGATCCGGCGGCCACCCCTGCCCGAGCCGCCGCGCTCCCGCATGGCCGAGTGCACCTGCGAGATCGTGCTGGCCCCGGAACCGGAGATCAGGGCGCGAAAGCTCTGGAACCACACGACGGTCCGAACCCACGTGCACGCGCCGCTGCGGGACCTCCTCGCGGAGATGGCCGCCGGGCGCGAGCGGTGCATGTACTGCGGGGACAACCAGGGCACCGACATCGACCACTTCGAACCGATCGACCGCCACCCGATGCGAGCCTTCGACTGGACCAACCACGTCCTCGCCTGCTCGCTGTGCAACAGCCACCTGAAGCGCGCCGCGTTCCCACTCGACGAAGGCGGCAGGCCGCTCCTCATCGACCCCACGGCCGAAGACCCGACACCGCACCTGCGCCTGGTCCTGGCAGCCGGCATCTACCACCCGCTCACCCCCCGAGGCCAGGCCACCATCGACCTGTTCGACCTCAACCGAGGCCTGCTGGCCAAGGGCCGGGTCAACGCCTTCCACGTCACGAAGGCCTGCGTCGCCCAGTGGGCCCATGCCACCGCCCAGGGCGACCACGATGCCGCCGCCCACTGGGCCACGGTGGTCAACGAACAGCCGATAGCCGACGTGGTGCAGGCCATGCTGCACCAGGCACTCGACCCCGCCGCCGAGATCCTCTTCGAGGACGACCCGCAGCTCCTCGCCCACCTCAGGGAGCCCCGGCTCCGGTCGGCCCTGCTCATCGCCTAAGTGGTCGAGTTTGGAAGTCCTTCGGGGGTTGACGCTGAGGAAGCTCTTGTGCCAGGTGAAGGCGTGGAACCCGGGCGAAGGGCGAGTTGACCTTCAAGTTGGATGAACGTCGACAATCGGGGCCATGGACGGCACCACGGAACTACTCAGCATTAGCGCCTTCGCGCGGCGGGTCGGTCTCGCTCCGAGCGCCCTGCGTTTCTACGACGACTGCCGTGTCCTGCGGCCGGCGTGGGTTGACGGCGCGACTGGATACCGCTTTTACAGCCCTGCGCAGGAGGCCCGTGCCGCTCTCCTACGCGGTCTGCGAGATGCGGGACTGCCGCTGGCTGAGGTTGCCGTGGTGCTCGACGGGCCCGAGCACGAGGGTCGAGAGGTGCTGGAGCGGCACCTGGAGAGGATGCGGGACCGGACGCAGGCGGCCAAGACCGCCATCGCGGCGGCTCTGCGATCCCTCTCGACTGCCGACAGCAAGACGGAAGCGCGAATCGGCGGCGTGGAGTTGGCCAGCGCTGTCCGCCAGGTGGTCCCGGCCGCAGCCTCCGACGTGGAACGCCCTGCACTTGGCTGCGTCCTCATCGAGATCGATGACGGCGAGGTCCACCTGGTGGCTACCGATCGCTATCGCCTGTCGATGCGTGTCCTGAGGCCTGCGGCCCTCGAGGGAGGGCCCTGCCGTCTGCTGGTGCACGCGGCTGACCTGATCGAGTTCGGGCAATGGGCGGCGCGATTCCATCAGGTCACTATTCAGGTCGGACCGGACCGGACCCGAGCACGCAGCACGTCAGAGTCCCGTGTCCTGGTGACGGTCGATGACCAGTTCCCTGACTACCGCGAGATGCTCTCGGCTCTGGCCCCGCCCGAATACCGCGTGATCGTGGATCGCCTGGCCCTTCGCGACGCGGTCAACAGTCACGGCGACGCTGCACGTATCGCTCTGAGCTTCTCGGGGGACGAGATGACCATCTCTCTTCCCGATCGCTCCATCGCCACCACCCTGCCCGCGGTCTGCCATCAAGACCTGCCGCAGCGGATCGGCTTCGACCCTGCCGTCCTGGCTCCCGCTCTGGAGGCCAGCGTCGGGCCCGACGTCCTGCTGGAGATCGCCGCCGCGGACCGACCTGTCGTGGTGCGCTCCGCGGACCAGGGCAGCTTCACCACCCTGGTCATGCCGGTCGCCCTCAACACCTCCAGCTGATCCCCCCTTGACACCGCGCCCTCATCACCTCAGGAGAACCATGACCGACCCCGAGAACATCGTCGTGCAGCTGTGCGTCCAGGGCATGCAGGCCGAGACCGAAGGACGAGACGCCCGAGCCCGCGACCTGTTCCTTCAAGCGTGGGAAGCAGCCGAGGACGACTACGACGCCTGCATCGCCGCGCACTACCTCGCCCGGCACCAGCCCACACCGCAGGAGACCCTGCACTGGAACCAGGAGTGCCTGAACCGGGCCGACAAGGTCGGCGACGACCGTGTCCGCGGCTTCTACGCCTCCCTTCACGGCAACATGGCCCGGGCCCACCGGGACCTGGGCCAGATCGACCAGGCCCGCGAACACTTCGAGTCCGCCGCCAAGCACATCGACGACGTCCCAACCGGCCCCCACCAGCAATGGCTCCGCTACCGCATCGCCGCGGGACTGCGTGCCACCACTCCGGCCGCACCACAGCAGCACGAAGACCCGGTCGGCGAACTCCTCACCAAGCTCTGCGCACGCGCGGACCTCGAAGCTCTGAGTTTGCTGTTGCCCCCGTACATGGGCAGCCTCGGTACACCCGAGGACGAGGAACAGATCACCGCCGCCATGCGCATGCTCCACGCCGAGCGTCGCCTTCCCGACGATGAGCAGACCGCCCTCAGCCACGCGATCAAGGTCCGGTCCGCCGCGTGAGCGCCCGCGCCCCTCGGTGACGCGCGAGACACGAGCGTAGGCCACCGACCGCCTTCCTGGGCGCCGACGAACCTTCAACGATCATGATGGCCCGCCGACCTGACGGTCGGCGGGCCATCAACATGCCGGTCACTACCGCTCTTTCTTCTGCCTCCTTGGAGATCCAACGAGGCAGAAGGAAGAGCGGTGGACAGTCGAAATCATTCAGGCTTATCAGCCTGCCGCAGGATCCGGGGGACGGGTACGTGGCCATACGCGCTGCCGTGGCGGTGGTGCTGACCGCCGCCGAGCGCCACCGGCTGAAGAAGATGGCTTACGGGCACAAGACTCCACACCAAGCCAGGCAGCGTGCCGCAGTCGTCCTCTTCGCGGCACGTGGCCGGAGTAATGCCAGGATCGCCGCCGAGACCCACCTGCACGTGGGCTACGACGTCCACCGCGCCCGGGTGTTCGGCCGTTGCGAGCCGAAGACCGGCATCGTCCCCTTCATGAACCTGGTCACCCAGGTCATGACCACCGAGCCCTACGCGAGCGCCAGACGCGTCTTCTGGATCGTCGACAACGGCTCCTCCCACCGGAGGAAGAAGGCCATCGACCGTCTGACCAAGGCGTTTCCGAACGCGGTCATGGTCCACACCCCCGTGCACGCCTCCTGGACCGATCAGATCGAGATCTTCTTCTCCATCGTCCAACGCAAGGTCGTCTCACCCAACGACTTCACGGACCTGACCCAGGTCCGGGACCGGCTCCGAGCATTCGAAGACCGCTACAACGCCACAGCACAGCCGTTCCAGTGGAAGTTCACCACCTCCGACCTGGACGATCTGCTGGCCCGGCTCGACCGACACACACCCGCCGACCGACAAAAAGAATCCTCCGTCGCCCTGGCAGCCTGATCAACCCCCGAAGGACTTCGAGCGTCGACCACTAAGGTGCCGCAGGCGGGCAGGTCCACCTTCTCGCTACGGAGTGCCTCCATCCGCCCCCACCGGAAGGAATTGGTCGGTTGACCCCTGCGCGTTACAGGGAGGAGACGGGCACCGGTGCGACCGGTTGCAGCACGACCGGCTGACCCCTGCGAATACAGGGAGGACGCGTGAGCGACGACCCACTGCTGGTCCGCCGCCGGCGCAGCGCCTCGCCGCCGCCCTGTCCGCCGCGGTGAGGCTTCCGACCGGCGGGGGCACGGTCGCGGACTCCCGCTTCCTTCGTCCCCGCCGCCGGGTGATCACCGCTGAAAAGGATTCAATGGCTGTGCCGATCGAGTACCTGCAACGGCCGCATCATTTCATTGTCCTCATGGTCCATGATGTGACAGTGCCAGACGTACCGTCCCGCAATGCCAAAGCGAACCTTGACACGGGTGATATAACCCGGCAATGCGATCACGGTGTCCTTATATCCGCCTTCCCCCGGTTGCGGGGGTGACGACGCGCCGCCCGTGACTTCCTGGCGGCCGAGGACCTGGAATCCGATCTGATGGATGTGGATGGGGTGCGCGTCGGGGGTGAAGTTGTACAGTTCCCAGATCTCCGTGTCGTCCTTCACCGGCGTCTCGGTGACCGGGTCCGACCACAGGAGCGGGGTGGCTGAGCCACTCGGCGAAACCGTGCCGAGTTTGTCCATCGTGGGCGCGCCGGTGAAGTACGCGGAGTCCTCTTCGTTGAGTGACAGCTTCCGGACCGTCCGACTCTCGGGAAGCGCCGGGATCGGGGGAAGCACGATCTGTGACGGCGGGACGCTGGTATCGGTGGAGGCAAGGGAAACGACGGTGAATTTCATGACCTGCCCCGTGGTCGTGATATTCGCCGGCGTGAAGTCGGTGACCGGTGCGCCGCCGTCGTACGCCTCGTCCGGGCCTTCATTGATCAAGTAGAGCCCGGTGCCGACCGGAGTGCCGGTGAAGTCGACCACCACGTCGGCGCGCTCCGCGGGGGCCAAGAGGAGTTGATCCGACTGGACCGGGGCCGGCAGGAATCCCTGGTCGTTTCCGATCTGCCAGAAGGGCAGTGCGGGGCTGACGGGGCGGGGGGCTGTGGCGTCAGCCGCGATCTTCAGGATGAGAGTACGGGCGTTGCTCGCGTTGAGGATGCGCAGGCGGTACCGCCGCGGTTCCACGTTGAGTACCGGCCAGGTGTTCCCGTTGACGACCATCGTGGTGCCGAAGAACTCCGGGTTCCAGATGGGCGGAATATCGGTGGAGGGGATCCATGGACCGTCCGGCGGGGTGTCCCCGAAGTATCCGCGACTGCTGGGGAAGAACAGCGACCCGTCCGCTTTGAAGGACTTGTCCTGAACCACCAGGGGGATTTCGTAGGGGTGGGCACCGTGGGCACCGTCTCGCCCGGACGCCGGCCCGGGAAGCACTCCCGAGGGGAGGTCGGCGGGTCCGCCTCGCAGCAGGTAGAAACCGGCAAGGCCCGCGTAGACATTCACCCGGGTCATGCCCAGAGCGTGATCGTGGTACCAGAGCGTTGTGGGACGCTGATCATTGCTGTACGCGAACGTCGCCGACCCGGGGCGCCAGCGGACGCCGTAACGGTCACGGAACCGCCCGGCGAACCGATCGTAATAGGTGCCTACGCGGGCATAGTCACGAGGAATATCACGAGATGCCGGCAGGTACCAGGCTTCGGGGTATCCGTCACTCTCTTCTCGGCTGTACCCCCCGTGCAGATGGGTGACGACGGGAACAGGTCCCGTGTACGGCCCGGGAGTGGTTGAGAAGGTCGGCCGGGAATCACGTCCGGCGCTTCCGCCAGGAGGGTTCGCCCAATGCAACGTGGGGTCCACAGCGCATAGATGGGGCAGATAGAAGCCGCGCGAGGTGACGAGGTCGTTGACCCATGTCACGGAGATCGGTCGATCCACACGGGCTTCAATGGTCAGGCCTGGCGTATGAAATGATTGCGGGTGGCCCACGGCCCCGTAACCCCAGACCGTGGTGGCCGGCATCCCGATCGGCAGCATTTGCTGTCGGAACTGACGGATCGCGATGTGGTAGGAGTCCCGGCCCTCGCCGGGCATCCTATCGAGAAGAAACAGCGGCGTTCTGTACTTGGGTACGGATGACGGATCGAGCGCTTCTCCCGATGGCCGTGAAGGATGCGGGTGGTGCCGGCGGCTTCGAAGAGCACCCGGCCCGGACGGAGAATCGACGGCGTAGGCATGTCCGTCCGCGAGTGCGCCGGCGAAACCTACGGCACCGACTGCCGCAACCGTGGTTTTGAGCAGCCCGCGTCGACTCGGCGGAGAACTCTCGGCGATATCGGCGGCCTGCGAATTCTTCAGAGAATCGGCATCCTTGATCACGCTCGAATGATATGCGCACGACATGGAATGGGGCGTTGTTTCCGCCATTCGACACGCCCCACTCCTTAAAGTCCGATCATTAGGCTATTACTGCGACGGCGGATCTTCCTTCCAGTGATCGAAGCCGATCGCCCCGCGCTTCGTGGAGCGATCGGCACCGCTTCCGGAAACGGGTGGACTGGTTCAGCAGGTCTGGCGCAGGTAGCCGGGGTCGCTCGGTGGAACGGCGTCGAGGTCGCGCCGCACGATGCTGATGCGGGTCCCCCAAGTCGTGCACGCCGCCTGGAGGCCCTGCTCGTCGTACTCGATGTCGAATACGCCGTCGCCGAACGCGTCGGTGTACCGGTCGCACTCGCCGTACGTGCCGCACTGTTCCACCACCGCGAAGTCGAGGCCCAGTTGCTTCCGGTCCGGGGCCAGCTCCGCCGCGTTCTTCTGGGCGATGGCAAGGCCTTGTCCGTGCGCGTGCGCGACGAGTAGGGACTGGTACGCCTCGGCGTCGGCCGCGCTCAGCAATTCGGCCGACCGTGTGTAGCTGTCGTAGTTGTCCGGCTCGACGGCGTTGAAGCCCTTGGTGGCGCACTCGTCGATCCAGCCATCCACCTTCAGAGCGATCCGCTGCCGCTTGGTGTCCGTGCTGATGTCCAGCAGCGCCTCGTTCCAGGTGGTGTCGTAGACGACGTTGCCGGCCTGGTCCCGGAGCAGGAGGTCCCGGTCCCATTCCTGCTCTGCGTCCGGCTGGGCCTGGAAGCCGTTGACGTAGCAGATGTTGTAGATCCCGGGTGCCGGGGACGCCCCGTGGTCGCGGCTGACGACGGACACACCGGCCGGCGGCTGGTACGGCCCGCCGATCTGGTAGTCGAACCCGGCGTGCACTGGAGGCATCGTCACGGCGGGCGGGGCCGTCGCCGGTGCCGGTGTTCCCTCGGACGTGGAAGGCGAGATCGTCACCGCCGGTTCCGTGGTTCCGCCGGAGGAACCGCATGAGGAGACGGCGAGAACGGCTGCCGCCGAGATCGTCAGCGCTACGGCGATCCCGATCCGCGACCTGCGGGATCGACCATGGTCAACGGGCATCATCGGACTCCTGGACGACGGGGCATGTCCTCGGGGCGGCCCCCTCCTGCGGTGCCGGAGACACGAGGGACCACCCCGGCGCCTTCCTCCCGGGACTGGTCGCCTGCCTGGTCGGGCGGGACGTCGATGGGGCGGCGAGGCCGCGGCGCAGTGCGGCTGCGGTGCTACCGGGCACCCGGGTTCCGTGCGGGAAGCGGACGCAGCGGGGTGATCGCGTCGTCGGGGTCGGCGCACGGGGGCACTTGGCCGTCGGCGGCATCGGAGACCGGGCGACGGCCGTCGACGGCGGCCGAGGCCTGGCCGCCGTCGACGTGTGGAGGCTGCGGACAGCGGGCCCGGTGGGTCAGGCCACGCAGCCGGGGACCGCGGTGGGGCTGCCGAAGCAGTTGGTCGGGTTGTTGGCGAGCACGGCGGTGAAGTCGAGCGTGACGCTGCCGCCGTCGTTGTAGACCCCTCCGGGGGCGTTGGTCGCGAAGTTGCTGGCGACCTTGCTCCGGGTGAGCGTGGTGGTGGCGTCGGCACCGCCGAAGTTGGCGATTCCGCCGCCCGCACCCGTGGGCCCGGAAGCCGAGTTGTCGACGACGTCGCTTCGCGAGACGTTCAGCGTACCGTCGTTGGCCACTCCGCCGCCCAGCTCGAGCGCGTTGTTGTTGACGACAGCGCTCTTGTCGATGGTCATGTCGCCGTCGTTGCCCAGACCGCCACCGTTGTGGAGCGCGCTGTTGCCGCTGATGAGGCTGTGGTCGACGCTCGTGGTGGACCCGGTGGCGCCGCCGATCCCGCCGTAGAGGTCGGCGTGGTTGTCGCGGATGAGGCTGCGACTGACGGTGAGGGTTCCGTCGTTGCGGATGCCGCCCCCGAAGTCTCCCGTCGCGTCACCGTTGGCGATGATGGCCTCGCAAAGGCTCAGGTTGCCCGTCGAGTCGACCATGAGGATGCGGAAGGCCGGCGCGGCCGGGTCACGGGTGATGGTGGCGCCGTGACCCTTGATGGTGATCGTGTTCTGGATGGACGGCAGCGGGGTGGTCAGGTCGTAGATGCAGCCCGGGGCCAGGGCGAGCGTGCCGCCGGAGGTGTTCGCGTCGGTGATGGCGCTCGCCAGCGCGTCGGTGGTGCACGGGACGAACGTCCGCGCGGCTGCCGGGGTGGCGGCCAGGCCGGTGACCATGAGGGCGGCCGCCCCGAGAGCGCCCAGCGCGCGGATCGCCAGCTTGCTGCGGTTCATTGCTTCTCCCTGGTGTCGAGTGGATCGTCCACGGGGCCGCGTGCGGCGTGTCCGGGAACGGGTCGGGGGTGTGCTGGGACCCGGGCTCGTGGTGGCTTGAGCCCTCTGGTGTGGTCCGGTCGCACCTGTGCGGGCATCCGGCCTGCGACTGCCGGGGCGCAGCGGTTGAACGTCCGTGCGTCAGCCGGGCGGTGGGCCCGGGGTCCGGGCGGGCGCGGTGAAGGCGCCGCGGTGTCGGAGACGGCAGTGCGGTGGCAGAGCCCGGCACCGCCTCCGGTGGGTCCTCGGTTCGGGCTGACGGCCTGCGGGGGCGTCATGACGCTCACCGTGTTCGCGCCGTCGTCGCTCACCTAGGAGGAGGGAGCGTTCGGGGTGAATGCCACCTTGCTCGCAGCGGTGTCGGTCACGTTCACGCCGCCACCGGCGCTGTTCGCCACATGGGCGCGGCTGCCGTTCGGGGTGACCGCGATTCCGGTGGGCCCGCCCCGCCCGGCACGGTCGCGTCCTTCGCCGCCGGTCCTGCCGGCAGGCGGTCAGCCGCTGAGCTCATGACGTCCCCTCCGATCAAGCGGGGACCGTCGACGTCCAACGGCCGTCGCGTTCACGACGGCCGACACGACGTCGGCTCCTTACCGGGGGCGCCCGACGGCTGCCGGACCGGGAGCACGCGTCTCCTGAGGTCCGACGCATTCCCCCGGCAAGGGATGGGCGGCCCACCGGGTGCAATCGCTACGAGTAACCCACAGGGCCACAGAAGGCAGCCATCGAAAGGTCTGCTTCTCACCCGAACGGCCGAGCGCGCTACCCGGGAACGATCCCGCACGTGCCGTCCACCCGGCCACGACGACCGCTTCCCCGCGTACCGCGGCCGCACCGCCCGACAGGGCGCATCGCCGGAGGGGCCTGGCCGGCGGCGTCAGCGACGACCGAACGGCGTACCCGACGCTCGATCCGTCCACGCGACGGTGTCGGTGGACGCGATCGACGAATCCGCACAGCGAGGATACGGAATATTATATCCAGGATGGACTGCTCGGGTGAATTCAAACATTCACTGCTGACATCCGCTCAAATCATTGACACGATCGAGGATGAGTATTCCGCGGATAGGAGTCCGCGGAAATCATCGCCCCGGTGGAGGTTCGCCATGACCAACTGCCCAGCTGTCGACGCCCGAGCCGCTCTCGCCTTCCTCCAGAACAGCGGACTGATAGACATGAACACCACTCTGGAGCAGTTGGTCAGTGCGACCACCACGCTCGGAGAAATCTCCGGCTATGTGCTGGCCTGGGACAAGTACGTGCTCGTCGTCCCGTCCGTGACCGAGGAGGCCGCGCAGGCCTAGCCTCGGACTGCGCCGTACGGGGCGCCCGCGTCAGGCGAGGCGCAAGGCCGGGTGACATCGACTCATCAGGGGCGGCTGTGGCTGACACGTGGCGCACGGTGGAACAGGGAGCGGTCTCCTGGCTGGCCGCACACCGCACCCGTTTCGACCCCGACGCCGCCGATGAGGGGCGTGTGCTGTTCGTCCGCAAGGCGCTCGTCGAGGTCGCGTTGCTGGTCGGACTGCGCGCCCGGGCGGAGTCCGGATCCTTCGACGACGCCGACTATCAGACGCTGTTCGACCAGGTCACCGCAGTGGCGGCTCGGGCTTCGTACCGCGAGCTCGTCGCACGCGACGAGCGGGCCCTGCTCTTGTACGCGGGCACCTATGCGTCACAGCGGTTGTGCGGGCGGCCCGACCGCGAATTCGAGCGCCTCATCGGCCAAGCGGTCTCCGGGCGCTACGCCGCCTGTTTCGAGCGTGTTCCCTTTCGGCAGCTGGATCTGCTGCACACGCTGGAGTTGGCCGGAATCGATCACGGAATTCCGGAGGCCAACGCTGTCCTGCCTTTCTCCCTGCTCTGCGCGGATCCGTCCGTGCTGAAGCTGAGCGACGGCGATGTCTACGCGATCACGCACACCGTGTTCTACGCCACCGATTTCGGTCGGCGCACCCCCCGGTGGCCCACCGGATTCGATCTGCCGCAGGCCGTGGAGCTACTGGAGGCACTCAGCCTTCTGTGCCGCCGGAAGGAGAACGCCGACCTGGTCGCCGAATTGCTCTGCTGCCTGCTGTGCCTGGGGATCCGGGACTCACCCGAGACGGAACGGGCATGGGCGTTTCTCGCCGACGTACAGGAACCCAGCGGGCGGGTCGCCGGGCCGGACGGCGTCCTCCCGCCGGAACTCGAGAACGGCGATCCGGAATACCGCGGCTGGGCCACCGGCTACCACACCACGATCGTCGCGGCGCTGGCCGGCCACCTCGCCCGCGACGCAGCCGTGATCCGGCGGCCGCGCCCCTCACCTCCCCGGTCCGCCGGCAGGGGACGACTTGAAGCCGCGATCCGGCGCGCCATCGCCTGGCTGACCGATGACGCTCCCGAGGCGCCCTTCGACGACGCGGTTCCGGCAGCCGGCGCGGCCTCGCGCGCCGCACGCTCCGTGGGGGAGCCGCAACTCGCCGCCCGGACTCTCACACGTCTCGCGCAACGTGCCGACGGCGCCCTCGCCCAGCCGGTGGCCTGGGGGCAGCAGGGCGTCGACGCGGTCGCCGAGTGCGCGCGAGGACTGTCGGCCTGCGGACTGGCCTGCGACTCCCTCGACCGGTTCCTGACGGACACGGCGGGAACACTCACCGGACTCACCGCCGTTCCCACGACCGCCGCCGGCGGAGTCAGGCTGCTTCAGGACCTGGGTCGGCTCACCGCGCAGCAGGCGGACTCCCTCCTCGCCTCCACCGACCCGGCGAGCCTGCTGGCCGAGAACCGTTCGCCCGCGATCACCGCCGTGGCCTTGGCACAGTACGCCGACGGCCGACCGCTTCGCCTCGGCGGCGACGCCTCCGTCTGGCGTTCCGTCGCGGAGCGGTTCGCGGCCGCGCTGCCGGCCGCCTGCCGGAGTTACCGACTCGAAGAGGTCGCCGCGCTCCTTCAAGGGCTGGGGGTGGTCGGCTGGGCCGATCACCGGATCACCCGCGACGGGGTCGACTTCCTGCTCTGCCAGCAGCACCCCACCGGCGCCTTCGGCTACCCGGCGCGCGACGACCACCGGGAGCGGGCGACGGCACAACGCGGCTGGACCCGCAGTTGCGTCGTCGCCCTTTCATGCCTGTACGACCTGTACGACGAGTGAGCACCCCACCGCTCCCGCGTCCTCCCGGTACGGTTCCGCCGCACCCCGTCAGCCACCGCGCTCGTCGACCAGGTGGCGCACGACCTGGGTGGTTTCGCGGCGCTTCCATGTCCGGGCCCGCTTCCACGGCGACGCGACTGGCCGACGCCTCGACGCTTCGTCTTGCCACGCTGGCGGGGTCCGGCATTCGCGACGGGCGTGCGCGGACATATCGTCGCGCTGGGCCTTTTGGGTGACTATTCGTCAATACTGTTGCTTCATATCCATTCTTTCGGGTTAATGATGCCGTCTGAACCGGCGGGCCGCCCATCCCCGTGCCGGGAAGTCCAGCTGGCGGCCCGTCCGTTGTCGCAGTCCCCGCCGCTCGGACACCGGGGCCGATCGGTCCGAGCCGGCCCGGTGTCAGCTCACCGGCACGCATGGACGCCACCGGTCCGGACATCCCGTAGTCGCGACGGTGTCGGCACCCGCGGCCAGGTATCTCCCGTCCCGTCCTTCGGACTCGCTGCCGGGCGCAGTGCGCCGGGTCGAGGCAGTGGCCGGACAGCGCACAGGACCGGCGACGGACGGCGTGGCCGAAGGTCCACCCGGCCGCCATCACCGTTCTCACACAGGAGACACATCGTGAACGCAACCGTGCACGCGACGCCGTCGGCGCCGAACCTCACGCTGCCCTGGCCGCTGCCGCCCGTGCTGTTCGCGGACATCCCCAACGCGGGGCCCGCGGCCGGCGGCAACACCGTCACCCTCACCGGTCTGGGCCTCAACGCCGCCACGCAGGTTCTCTTCGGATCGTCTCCGGCCACCGTCGTGGCCGGAGACGTCCTCGGCTTCAGTCTCGTCGTCGTGGCCCCGCCTGGAAGCGGCACGGTGGGGGTGACCGTCACCACCCCGAACGGCACCAGCAACGCCGTGGCCTACACGTACCTGGTGGCCTCGCCGCCGCCCGTGCCCAACCCCACGGCCATCACGCCCGTCTCCGGCCCGGTCGCCGGCGGTACCGCATTCATCATCACCGGTACCGGGCTCGCCGGGGCGAGCGTGACCTTCGGCGGCACCCCGGCCACCGTACTGGCCAGCACCGCGAACGTGATCGCGGGTCTGATCCCCGCGCACGCCGCGGGCAACGTCCCCGTGGTGGTGACCACCGCCGGTGGATCGGCGAGTGTTCCGGGCGGCTTCACCTACCTCGCGCCCGCGCCGCCGGTCGTGACCGTGCCCATCACCCCGGTGGTCAGTATCCCGGCGGGTGGTGGCGTGTTCACCATCGTGGGGACCGGTCTCACGGGTGCGACCGTGACCTTCGGCGCGACCCCGGCGACGCTGACCACCGACACCGACGTCCTCATCACCGGCATCATCCCGGCCGGTACCCCGGGTACCACCGTCAACGTCACCGTGACCACCCCGGGTGGTACGGCGTTCGCCGGAACCATGACCTACACCGCCTGATCGATCCCGCGGCGCAGCCGGCCTTCGGACGACACTCCGAAGGCCGGCTACCCGTGCCGCTCCCCGGTGGTGGCCGCCGCGAAGACCCCGGTGTCACCGTCACCGCTTCCCCCAGTCCCAAGGGGCCGACCGGGCGCCGCGTAGGCACGCCACCTGGTGGACCGCCAACTGGCGGACCTGGAAGTCAAGGTGGGCGCGGCGGACGGTGTCCATGACGGCGGTGAGCACGACGACGTCCCGCACGACCCGGTAGCCCGACCACGCGCCGATGTGACCGTAGGGCACGGCGGCGTCGGCCCGGCCGTGCGCGGTGTAGGTGTCGTCGTAGGCCCGCAAGTCGTCGCGGTGGCCGCGCAGTAGCTCGTTGCGCCAGCGCGCGGCGACCAGGTCCCACTCCCGGTGGCCGCGCCACAGCGGTCTGCGCAGCGCCAGCCGCGGGTGGATCCCGTCGTCGTGGCAGCGGGTCAGCTGTCGGGCGCCGAGGATGACGGTGGGCGGAGTCGGCCAGTCGACGTCTTCCCACTCCGCGCGCAGCCAGGCGGCGTGCTCGCGCAGGAACCAGCGGTCGGACTCGCTCAGCGGGGTCTTCTCCAGGTCGTCCAGCAGACCGGCGAACGGGTCGTGGTCCTCCAGCCACGGCGCCGCCCCGGGAGGGATCCGGTGCACGGCGGCGGTCACCCGCGCGCTCAGCGACTCGTCCCTCCGCTGTTTCCCGGGGTTGTGCCAGAAGGTGACGGCCCGGCCGGCAGCCGTGCGGACGCCGCTGTAGTACGGGGCGGCGACGGCCACCCGGTGCAGTTCCAGCAGCTCCGCGCCCCGCACCAGCGCCCGCGCGTCGTCCAGACCCGTCTGCACCAGGGCGATCGCACGCGGCGCGGGCAGCGACCACACGTTGACGGGGTGGTCACTGACCAGCTCGGCGTGCCGGGCGTCGTCGCCGGAGGCCGTGCAGGCCTGGGTCAGGGCCACGTAGGACGCCGTGACGTCCCGCCTGCGGGCGTGGCTGGTGGTCCTGAGCAGCGCGCTGGTGCTCGGTCCGATGCTCACGGAGCATTCCTCGGATACGAAGTCGGTGGGCAAGGAGTTCTGTCCGGGACAGTTCCAGGTGCTGTCCCGGAGCGGTCGGCGCCGCGCGACAGTGGTACGCACCGGCATCTCCGCCCGTACCCGCGTGCCGTCCAAGCCGGGGTCGGCGACGCGGCGTCCGGAGGCGTTCCCGGCGACGGGGGACAGGCTGCGGCCGCTGGTCGGGTCGAGGCCCACCGGGTTGTGTTCGGGCTTTCGGGAGCCCGGTCGGTGGCGGACGTACGGGGCGCACCGCTCGGGGCGTGCTGCAGGACGGCAGTCGACGTCGTACCCGGCTGACCTCCTCCGCGGCCATGCGACGGTGCTGGTGCGCTCGGCGGCCGTCAGTCGGCGGCTTCCGGTGCGGATGCGCGGTGCCGGAACCGACTCCGCGCAGGGGAGGCGGATCCGTCTCGCGATTCCGTGGCGCGGGCGAGCGGCTTGGTGGGCTGCTGGTCGTCACGTCGGGACGGGGCCTGGTCCTCGTCCGTGGCGGCCCGACACCGCGGGCGACGGGTTCTTCCTGCCGCCAGGGCTCGCGCCCCGGCGCCGGAGGTCCGGTTCGGCCGTTCCAAGGTGATCGGGCCACTGTGCTCGGCGACCGTCTGGCCCGCCCCCCTCGGAGCCCTCGGGAAGCGGGCGATGACCGCCCCGCGAGTGGTGGTGACCGACAGGTGTGGTTCGTCCAGCCGACGGCGGATCCCCACCTCGTTACCGGCGAGACCCGGGAGCAGGTAGAAATTGCCCTCGAACGACACGCGTCCGTGAGGATCGACCCTGCGCTGAACGCAGATGCGAGCCGGGAACGGCTTCGGGGGCAGCGGCAGCAGGGCCTGGGCGCTGCAACCCGTCCGTCGGTGCCAACGGTCCGAGCGCTCGGCCAGGCGGTCGAGGCTGTCCTGGGCCGCCTGCACGCTGGGTTCCTCGGCCGCGGTGTTCCACCAGTGAAGGACGACGGAGCGGTGGGCGCGGACGACGGGGCCGGGCGCTTCCATCTGCGGGCGGATCGCGATGGAGGCACCGTAGTGGACCGCGATCTGGTGGAAGACGGCGGTCACCTTGCCGGCCGTCGAGCAGACCGGCCGGGTCCGGTCGAACAGCCAGCGCTCGCCGGTGCCGCCGAGGCGACGCAGCACCTGGTCCAGGGCGGCCACGTAGTGCGGGAGGTCGTCGGTGTCGGCCAAGGCGGCCCGCCAGCGGCCGGATCGCGTGAGCGAACCCATGAGCAGGTGCACCTCGCGCCCGCTGTCCCATTCGACCGGTGGGGGCGGAAGCCGTACCCAGTCGAACCGCAAGTCTTCGACGGTGCCGCAGCCGGGGCTGGCCCTCCCGCGGTGGCACGATCCGCAGCGCGGACGCGTCAGGTGCCTGCGCAGGGCGCGGGTGAAGGTCGAGTAGGCGCGGTCGTAGCCCAGCTCGACGATCTCGCCGTAGAGCACGTTCGCCTGTAGGTGCGGATCGTCGTCGAGTCGTTGCTGGCAGTACGGGACGAACTGCAGGAAATCATCATGGGTCACTGCTCGGATTCCTATGGTCCGCTCTCCGTTGAGGTAGGCCCTGACGGTCTTGCGGTCACGGCCCAGGAATCGGGCGATTGCGGAGATGGACCAGCCCTGCTGGTGCAAGGCGAAAACGTCTCTGCATTCCTCTGGACTGAGCATCCGAACCTCCTAGCCATCAGACTTCGCCGCCGCAGGGTCCTTGAATTAGTGGCGGCCGCCAGGCATGGTCGAAAAATACAGCATGAAACAGAACCGCTCAAGGGGCGGAAACGTTTCTTTTTGGATGCCTCCATGGGAATTTCGGAGAGCGGGAACTCGCCCTCCCTCGCTCGGGACGCGGGGCTCACCGCCGCCCCGCTGGGATTGGGTCCCGACTTCACAGCATAACCATCGTGAATTCCGGGGATTCTTCAGAGCGTTGCGAGAACTGCATATTAAAGGACGCTCGAATCGCGCGCATATGAGGACGGCGGGCGGCCTCACAACGGCAGTCGGCAGGAAACCGTCTTGGTTCCGTCGAGATGGAGACGGTACGCCCATGCGCCGGCGATGCTCTCCACCAGAAGCAGCCCGCGTCCGCCTTCCTGACAGGCGGTTGCCCGGTGTGCCTGGGGAGCACTCGCGGAGCGGTCTCGGATACCGATCGCGAGCCACCGTTGCTCGAGTGCGATCGTCACCCTGATCGGCTGCTCGCTATCGGTGTGTTTGATCGCGTTCGTCAGAAGCTCCGTGGTCAGGAGTTCCGCGTCGTCGGTGAGGTGCGCCATCTCCCAGTGGATGAGAATGGCCTTCACGGCGTGGCGTACGGGCCGCACGCAGTGGGGCTCCGGCAACACGAACATGGTGAGGCGTCGCCCCTGCGTGTCATGCGCGTCCAGGCGTGGCAGGTCTGTCGAGGTCATGGTCGTTCCCTGTTCCGTCCCCCGGCGAAGGCGGAATCCCGTGCTTCGCGGTCAGGCAGTGGCTTGGCGCGCCGACGGCCCGGACTGAGCTCAAGAGTTCTTCCTCAGCGGTCCGTGTCGGCTGTGGAGTCCTGCGGCCGGTCCGACCGCGGCGAGCGGGGAGCGGTGAGCTCCACGGCTCGGGGCACGGCGTCGCCGGGGGAATCCGGTGCTGCGTCGGTGGTCAGGCCGATGCCGATGTGCTGTGCGAGGCCGTCGGCGAGAGCCGCCAGAGTGGGGTGGCCCGCGACGAAGTCGCCGGCGAGCCTGACGTCGAGCGAGGCTTCCAGTCGGGTTCGCAGTTCGATGCGGAGCAGGGAGTCGAACCCGAGCGCATTCAGCGGGGTCTGCGGATCCAGGGTGCTGGCCCCCAGCCGGAGGACGGTGCGGATGTGTTCGGCCAGGTAGTCCTCGAGGAGCGTGCGGCGGGCGAGGCCGGGCTCCGCAGCCCGCAGCTCGCGTCGGATGTCGCGCGCCGCGTCCTGGCCGACCGTCTGCGCGGAGGTGTCGGGCGCCTCGGGCGTGAGGAGGGCGAACAGCGATGACGGTCGGCCGGCCGGGGGGATCCAGGTGTCCGGCGGGCCGGGGATGACGCCGGTGCGTACGCGGCCGTGGGTCAGGAGTTCCGCGAGGGCCTCGAGTCCGTCGGCGGTGGGAATGGTCTGGTAGCCGCGGGTCGCGAAGTCGGTGGCGACCCCGGTCTCGCCCCAGGGGCCCCAGTTCACGGCCAACGTGGGCAGGTCCAGGGCGGTGCGCCAGGTGGCGAACGCGTCGAGCCATGCGTTGGCGGCCGAGTAGGCGCCCTGGCCCGGGTTGCCGAGCAGGGAGGCCATGGAGGAATAGAGAACGAACCAGTCGAGTGGCAGTCCGGTGGTGGCCTGGTGGAGACGCCAGGCGCCGGTGACTTTGGGACGCCAGACGCGTTCCAGCTGGTCGTCGGTGATGTTGGACACCGCGGCGTCGTCGAGGACCATCGCGGCGTGGATGACACCGCGCAGTGTCCCGCCGTCGGCGGTGGCTTCGGCCACCAGTCGCTCGGCGATGCCGGGCTGCGCGATGTCGCCGAGCACGACGCTGATGCGGGTCCCCTGTTCGAGCAGTCCGGCGAGGACCCGTTCGGTGTCGGCCGAGGGCGGTGTGCGTCCGTTGAGTACGAGGTGGGCGGCGCCCTGGCCTGCCAGCCATTGGGCCGTGGCGAGGCCGACGCCGCGCAGGCCTCCGGTGATGAGGTAGGCGCCGTCCGCTCGCACCGGCGAGGGCGGGTCGCGCAGTACGGCGGTGGTGTGGCCTTCGCCGGGTACGGTCAGGACCAGTTTGCCGATGTGCCCGGCACCGGCCATGAGGCGAAAGGCGTCGGCGGCCTGCGCGAGCGGGTAGGTCCCGCACGGCAACGGGGCCAGGCCGCCTCGGTCGAATTCGGCCAGGACCTCGCCCAGCAGCTCGGCGAAGGTGTCCGCGCGGGCGTTCTGGAGCTCGACGAGGTCGACCGTGCTCATGGTGATGTTGTGCCGTAGCGGTGCGAGACCCAGCGGGGTGTCGGCGAGGATGTCGCGCACCCCCAGCTCGACGAACCTGCCGAAGGGGCGCAGCGTTTCGAGTCCGGCCCTGATGGCAGGTCCGGAGAGGGAGTTGAGGACCACGTCGACGCCCTCTCCGGCGGTGGCGGCGCGGGTCTGCTCGGCGAAGTCCAGTGAGCGGGAGTCCATGACGTGCCGGACGCCCATCGCGCGCAGGTATCGGCGCTTGTCCTCGCTGCCGGCGGTGGCGAGCACCTCAGCGCCCAGGCGCCGCGCGACCGCGATCGCGGCCAGTCCCGTCCCGCCGGTGGCGCTGTGGATCAGGACACGCTCGCCGCTGGTGAGCCTGGCGACGTGGCGCAGCGCGTACCAGGCGGTGAGGTAGGCGATGGGCAGCCCGGCGGCCGTCTCGGCGGTCAGGCCCGCCGGGACGGGGGCGACGGCGGCGGCGGGCACGGTGGTGAAAGTGGTGAAGAGACCGCCTCGCACGTCGACGGCGAGGACTTCGTCGCCGGCGCGCAGGTGCCTGACGCCCGGTCCGACGGCGGTGATCACACCGGCGGCTTCGAAGCCGATCCGGTAGCCCGCTTCGTCGTCGGTCGCCAGCATGCCCATGGCGGTGAGCACGTCGCGGAAGTTCACGCCTGCGGCGTGGAGGCGCAGTTCGACCTCACCGGGGCCGGGAGCACGTCGTGCGGTGGTGGTCAGGCGCAGGGCGTCGAGGTCGCCGAGCCGCCCTGCGTGGAGCTGGAACCGGTCGGTGCCGTAGTGCACGGTTCGGGTGACGGCGGTGGCGCGTTCGGTTTCGGACAGGGGGGTGTAGGCCAGCCGGGCGATGTGGCGGGTGTCACCGCGCAGGGCGATCTCGTCCTCGGGGGGGTCGGTGAGGAGTTCGGCCGCGAGCCGGTGCAGGTCGACGTCGGCGGGGTCGGCGTCGACGAGGGTCGCTCGCAGCTCCGGGTGTTCGTGTGTCAGGACGCGCACCAGTCCGCGCAGGGCGCTCTGGGCGGGGTCGCAGGGCTGCCCAGGCTCCGCATCGTGGGCGGACCGGGTGACGGCGAACAGGCGTGTGGGCGCGCTGCGCGCGATCGCGCTCTGAGCGGCGGCGAGCAGGCGGCGGGTACGGTGCAGCGCGATCGCGGCGGCGTCGTCCTCGGGCGCGGACGGCGCGGACAGGAGGACCACGGTGCACGGCGCGGGTGAGGAGTCCCAGTGCCGGGCGATGGTCTGCTTGAGCGGCTGGAGGGTGGCGCTGTCGACGGGAGCGTCGAGGACTTCGGTGCGCGCTCCGGCGCGCTCGAGGGCGTCCGCCAGTGCCCGGGCGGATCCGTCCGCCTCGCCGATGACGAGCCAGGGTCCCGGGCCGGCCGGTTCGGGGTCCTCCCGGCGCGGCACGGGCTGCCAGCGGGTTTCGAGGAACCACCGGTCGACGGTCTCGTCGGCCCGCGAGCCGTGGCGTATGAAGCGCAGCGCGTCGATCTCGACGAGGGGGTTACCCGCCTCGTCCAGCAGCCGCACGTCTCCGATGATGCTGTCCGCGGCGCAATGGGTGAGCCGGGCGTGCGCGTAGCGGGCGTCCTCGGGGGCTGCGAGTATTCGCATGGCGCGCACATGGACGGGCAGCACCAGGCCGTGGCCCGGTTCGCGGATCAGGCCGGCGACGACGAGCTGGGCGCACAGGTCCAGGAGCACCGGGTGGATCCGTAGGCCGTGGCGGGCGGTGCGTGCCGACTCCGGCAGCGTCACGCGGGCCCAGAAGCCGTCGCCCTGGGCGGAAGTGCTCAGCTCGGTGATGCCGCTGAAGGCCGGACCGTGCTCCAGGCCTCGTGCGCGCAGACTCTCGTACAGGGCGCGCGGATCCAGGACGACGGGATGGTCGGCGGTCAGCGCGGCCACGGAGGACGCCGACGCCCGGGGGGCGTCGATGCGACGCAGAACCGCGGAGGCCTGCCGTACCCAGGTTCCGTTCCCGTCCTGACCGAAGACTTCGCAGTCGGCGCGGTCGGCGCCGGTCAGGGTGACGGTCGTGCCGATGGGCGTGTGGGCGTCGAGGTGCATCAGCTCGCGAAAGTGGATGTCGGTCGCTTCGACGTCGTGCGCGGCGCCGTGGAAGACCTCGCCGGCCGCGGTCAGGGCCAGGGCGCAATAGGCGGCGCCGGGCAGGACGGGTTGGCCGTGGACCCGGTGGTCGGTCATCCAGGGCAGGACGTCGGTGCCGGTGTCGGCGTGCCAGGTGTGGCGGGGTTGGTCGCCGGGCACCTCCGTGTGTGTGCCGGGCAGGGCGGCGGGCGCGCCTTCGGTGTGCCGGGAGGCCGCTCGGGGTGGGGTGACGTCGGTCCAGTGGGGCCGGCGGTTGAAGGTCAGCGCGGGCACGTCGGTCAGGCGGCCGCCGGCGTAGAGGCGGGACCAGTCGACGCCGACTCCCGCGCAGTGCAGGGCGGCGAGCTGTGTGCGGAAGGTGGTGCGGTCGTCTTCCCCCTTGCGCAGTGTCGGCAGGATCACGGGTTCGTGCACCAGGCCCGTCAGGCTCTGGGAGAGGGGGCGGGTGACGACGGCGTGGGGCGAGATCTCGAGGTACACCTGGTGGCGGTCGGCGGCGGCTGCGGCCACCGCGGCGCTGAAGCGTACGGGGCGGCGCAGGTTGGCGCACCAGTAGGCGGCGTCGAAGATCGGGGTGTCGCGGGGGTCGTCCAGGACGGTGGTGTAGAAGGGGATGGTCGGTCGGCTGGGGGTGAGCCCGGCGAGCGCGGCGGCGAGGTCCGCGAGCAGCGGGTCGACCTGGGGGCAGTGCGAGGCGACGTCGACGTCGATCATGCGTGCCACGACTCCGCGGGCCTGCCAGGTGGTGGTCAGGTGCCGGATGGCGGCCACGGTGCCGGCGACGACGGTCGAGTCGGGCGCGGCGACGACGGCCACGGACACCGTGTCGTCGCCGATGGCGGCGAGGTCGTTCTCGACGGTCGCGCTGTCGAGGCCGACGCTCACCATGGCGCCGGCTCCGGCGATCCGGGTGAGGAGAGCGGATCGTCGGCAGATGACGCGGACGCCGTCGGCCAGGGTGAGTGCTCCGGCGGTGACGGCGGCCGCGACTTCACCCATGGAATGGCCGATGACCGCGGCCGGCTCGGTCCCGTGATCGCGCCAGGCGGCGGCCAGGGCGACCTGCAGGGCGAACAACGCGGGTTGCACGTGGCCGCAGCCGCTGATGTCTTCGCGGTCGCGGACGGCTCGCAGAACGGAGAACCCGGTTTCGGCGGTGATCAGCGCATCGGCTTCGGCCAGGGTCTCGGCGAAGGCCGGCTCGTGGTGGAGCAGGCCGTGCCCCATGCCCTGCCACTGCGAGCCCTGACCGGAGAACACCCAGACGGGACGGCGGCTGACGCCCGCGCCCACGTGGCCGCGGACGACGCCGGGGTGGGCTCGACCGGCTTCGAAGGAACGCAGGGCGTGCGTCAGGTCACGGTGGGAGCCGGCCACCACGCCGAGCCGCCCGCGCCCGGGGGAGCGGCGCAGCGCGAGGGTGTGGGCGATGTCGTGCAGGGGGGTGGCGGCTCCCTCGGTCTCCAGCCAGCGGGCCAGGCGCGCGGCGGCGGTGGGCAGTGCGTCCGGGGAGCCGGCGGCCAGCAGGAACACGTGGGGCGGGGTGGCCTGCGCCCGCGATGGCGGGGCGTCGGTGGGGACGGCGGCCGCGTGTGTGGGAGCGCCGGCGGTGGGATCGCCGGGGAGGATGACGGTGCGGCGGCGGGCGGGAGCCTGTTCGAGGATCACGTGGGCGTTGGTCCCGGAGAAGCCGAAGGAGGACACCGCCGCCAATCGCGAGGCCGTCCGGGTGGGCCAGGCGGACAGGCTGGTGGGGACGAACAGGCGGGTGCCTTCGGCGCTGATGGCCGGGTTCCATCGGGTGAAGTGCAGGTTGGGCGGGACGAGCCCGCGCTGGAGGCAGAGCACTGCCTTGATCAGGCCGATGACACCGGCCGCCGGTTCCAGGTGGCCCACGTTCGTCTTCACCGAACCCAGCGCGCAGCGCCCCTGCCCCACGCCGTAGACCGCGGCCAGGCTGGAGAACTCGACGGGGTCGCCGACGGGTGTGCCGGTGCCGTGCGTTTCCACCAGGCCCACGTCGCGCGGGTCGGTTCCGGCTCGGGCGAGGGCCTGGTGGTAGAGGGCCTGCTGGGCCTCGGCGGAGGGCGAGGCCAGGACGTCGGAGCGGCCGTCCTGGTTGACGGCCGAGCCGCGGACCAGGGCCAGGATGCGGTCGTCGTCCCGTAGCGCGTCTTCAAGGCGTTTGAGGACGACGACGCCGCAGCCTTCGCCGCGGACGAAGCCGTCCGCGGCCGCGTCGAAGGTCCGGCAGCGACCGGTGGGCGAGAGCATCCCCATGCGGGCGAAGGACATCGTCGTCCTGGCGCCGAGCATGAGGGTGACGCCGCCGGCCAGCGCGAGATCGCACTCGTCGTTCCGCAGGGCTTGACAGGCCAGGTGGACCGCCACGAGCGAGGACGAGCACGCGGTGTCCAGTGCCACGCAAGGGCCCTGTAGGCCCAGCAGGTAGGAGATGCGCCCCGGGGCGACGCAGTGCCCGTTGGTCAGGATCGCGCCCTCGAGTTCACGGGGCTGGCCGGAGAGGGCCTCCATGTAGTCGGTGTAGCTCAGGCCCGCGAACAGTCCCGTCGAGGTTCCCGCCAGTCGCTCCGGGGGGAGTCCGGCGTGTTCGAGCGCCTCCCACGTCACTTCCAGGAGCAGCCGGTGCTGGGGGTCCAGAACGTCGGCCTCCTTGCCCGAGACCCCGAAGAAGTCGGCGTCGAAACCGGCGACGTCGCGAAGGTAGCCCCCCCACAGCGGCATCGGCCCGGCGGCGTGGGCCGGGGCGGCGGCCACGTGCCCCGCGCGGCTTATCGGCGGCTCGCCGACCGCGTCCTGGCCGGCTTCGAGCAGCCGCCACAGTGCGGCGGGCGAGTCGATGTCGCGGGGGAGTCGGCATGCCGTGCCGACGACGGCGATGTGCGTGTCAGCGGCTCTCGGGTTCTCTGCGTGGCCCATCACATGGTCTCCTACGCGCTTGCGCGAACGGGGTGGGGAGCGCTCGCCGTCCGGGGACGCGGCCGCCGGAGGCCAGGGGTCAGTCGACGTCCGAACTGCCCAGCAGGATCGCGCTTTTGACGCCACCGATCTGGTAGTTGCAGGTCAGTGCGTAGTCGAACTCCAGGTGCCGGGTGTGGACGCCGGGGACGGGATCGAAACAGATGTTGTCGGCCGGCTCCTCGCAGTTCGCGGTGGGGCACACCTCTCCCTGCTCCAGCATCAGGAGGGTCAGGGCGACGCCCAGAGCTCCCGCCGGGGCACCGTTGTGGCCGAAGCAGGCTTCCTGGGAGGTCATCAGGAGGTCTTCGACAGCGTCGCCGTAAAGCGTCCTGGCCGCGTTCGCCTCGAACGCGGTCACGACGACGTCGCCGTCGCTCCCGCCGTGGATGTAGGGGATCTGGTCGATCTCCCACCGGTCGCCGAGGCACTTGCGGATGGCGGCGACCAGTGACGCGCCGTTCTCGTCGCTCGCGAGCGGATTGGACAGGCCGTCGCGGGTCATACCGTGCGACAGGACCTGGCCGTAGGTGTAGGCCCCCCGTCGCTGGGCGCGGTCACGGCTTTCCAGCACCAGGGTCACCGATCCCTCCCCGTGGTTCACGCAGTCGGCCCGCCGGTCGTAGGGCCTCATGACCCGGTCGAAGGCCGGGAGGAGTTCGGGCATGCCGTCGACGCGGATGGAATCGTAGGCACGTTGGGCACCGTGCAGCAGACGCTGGACGTTCTGGATCACATCCACACCGAACACGTCGACGCCGGTGACGACGGCGAGGTCGATGTCACCGTCCGCGATCATGCGGCGGGCATTGCCGATCTGGACGGCGGAGGACGCACAGCCGCACGAGACGGTGAAGCAGGGGCCGGTCGTGCGCATCAGCGCCCCTTGGACCAGTGCCACGTCAGAAGGGGTGAGTCCCTGTTGAGCCCTGACGAACAGCTCCATCGCCTGGTGCGGGGTGGTGGTGCGCGCGTCGGCGTGCAGGACTTCGAGGTAGCTGGAGACGTTGGCGTCGATGCCCCCGCGCCCGACCAGGACGGCGGCGTCGGTGAGGTCACCGTCTCGGATGCTCAGTTGGGCGTCCGCGCAGGCTTCCACGAGGGACAGCAGCCCATAGCGGTGCGCGTTGGTGTAGTGCTGGGAGAAGATGCCGGGCAGGTCCGGCAGGCGCTCCGCGAAGGCTGTGTCCGGCAGATCGACGGAGCCGTAGTAGACGCCGTGGTGCTTCAGGCACGAGCGGCCGTTGGCGGCCACGTTCCAGACTTCGTCCGCGGTGAACAGCGGCTGCTCCTCGCCCGGCAGGCAGAACCCCATGCCGGTGACCATGGTGTCCCGCTCGCCGGGTGCGCCTCGTGGGCGCGCCCCGGAGGGCCCGCTCACGACGCGCACCCGGGAGTGCGGGGCGGACGCTCTTTCCGTACCGGTGCGGGAAGGTCGCTGATCATTGCTCACCTCGGGGTGTGGGGATGGGGTGTGGGACGGCGCCGCGTTGGTGTGCGGCTCCCGGGCCCGGCACCGGCGTCGGAAGCCGGGGAGACGGTGACGGGCGCTACTCGGCGATGGCGGTCCGGTACGACCACCGGTAGACGGGCATCAGTACGCCGCCGACGTCTTTGAAGTCCTGCGTGATCTCGAAGTGCTCATAGCCGTTTCCGCGAGGAATCGTCAACCGATCCACAGTGCTTCCGGATTTCACTTCCTGGATCTCAGGAATGTCACTCGGGCCGCCCTTGAGGAAGACGAGCAGACAGTGGGTCGTAAAACTCACCTCACCCATTCAAACCCGCCAAAGAATTCTTCTATGGGGATCAAGCATCCGATTGACGGCGCACAGTCTGAATACCCGCAGAGAAGGCGGGTTAACCCAGGAGGCTCAACAGCGCATGAAGTGTGCCAGGGGCGCACTCGCATCGCAGTCTGCAGATCGCAGGAGTGCCACAGAAGCCGTGATGTTATCTGAATAAAGCCCGGCCTGGAATCGCCGGCAAGAATAAATACGAAGAATTCGCCATGCTCTCCGGGCTGCGCCATGTCGTTTGCATAGTTGCAGGTCAGAGGGTCGACTGGGCCGACTTTCGCATGTTTTCTCCCCAGTTTCCAGGCGTTCTCACCATGATTCCTGCCTGGATCTTCGAGAACTCTTCGAGCGGTCGTCCGGGGAGGTGCTCGCTCGCGCTCACCTAAAATGCCCAGCGGCAAGTCTTTTGTCGTGACCTGCCCCCTTCGGTGAGGCGTCGAAGAGACTGTGCGCCCCCGATGTTGGCTTTGCTCCCGCCTTTATAGAATTTCCTATTGCCACCCGATGGCGGCCGAACCTACCGTGAGGGAAACGCCTCGTCGACTTGGCCACAATGGCCTTGTCTGGCGTTCGGAAATCGGAAAAGAGGAATCCCATGTCCCCGATTCTCCTCGCGCTCGTCCCCTCGCAGGGTCCGACGACCGGGGGTAACCCCGTGCTCCTGGTCGGCGCCGGACTGACCGGCGCGACGGCGGTCCTGTTCGGCGCCACCCCCGCGCTCAGCTTCACCGTCCAGTTCGACGGGGCCATCACGGCCGTGGCCCCGCCCGGGACCGGGACGGTCCCGGTCACGGTGGTCACGCCGTCCGGCACCAGCAACAACCTCAGCTACACCTACCAGGCGCCGGCCCCGCCGACCATCCTCGCGCTCGTGCCGCCGATCGGCCTGGCCACGGGTGGCCTGCCCGTCCTCATCGTGGGTCACGGCCTGTCCGGGGCGACGTCGGTCCTGTTCGGCGCCACCCCCGCCGCGAACTTCACCGTGCTGGGCGACGGCGCCATCCTGGCCGTCTCCCCGCCCGGAACCGGAACCGTCCCCGTCACGGTGACCACGCCCGCCGGCACCAGCAACGGCGCCTCCTACACCTACCTGTAGGACGGCGGCCGACCGCTGGTCCGTGCGTGACGTGATCCGGCGGGATGAGAACGGTGAGCTCCGACAGCAGCCGCGCTGTCGGAGCTCACCGTTTGTCAGGCGCTCGGTCGGAGACGGGATTCCGATGCCCGCGCCGCTCTCGGAAGTGGTGGTGACCCTAGATCGCCGGTGGGGCGGTGTAGGTGTAGGCGAGGCTGTTGCTGGTGCCGCCGGGGGTGGTCACCGTCACCTGCACCGTGCCCGAGCCCGTCGGCGTCGTGGCGACCAGGGAGCTGTCCGAGACGACGGTGAAGGCGGCCGGCGCGGATCCGAAGGTGACCGCGGTGGCGCCGCTCAGCCCGCTGCCCGTCAGCGTGACCGTGGTCCCACCGGAGGTCGGCCCCGCCGGGGGGACCACACTCACCAGTTGGGGGACGGGAACGTACGTGAACGCGACACCGTTGCTGGTGCCGCCGGGGGTGGTCACCGTCACCTGCACCGTGCCCGAGCCCGCCGGCACCGTCGCCGTGATCTGCGTGTCAGACACCACCGTGAACGACGAGGCCGCGACGGCACCGAACCGCACCGCCGTCGCCCCCGTGAACCCGCTACCCGTCAGCGTCACCACCGACCCCGCCGCCCCCGACGCCGGACTGACCGAAGCGAGCACCGGAACGGCGACCGCGTACGTGAACGCGACACCGTTGCTGGTCGCCCACCGCCACGCCACCACGGTCACCTGCACCGTGCCCGAGCCCGCCGGCACCGTCGCCGTGATCTGCGTGTCAGACACCACCGTGAACGACGAGGCCGCGACATCACCGAACCGCACCGCCGTCGCCCCCGTGAACCCGCAGCCCGTCAGCGTCACCACCGACCCCGCCGCCCCCGACACCGGACTGACCGAAGCGAGCACCGGAATGTTGTGATTGTGATCTATCATGACTTACTCCCATGGGCTGTACGGTCACCGAGTTGACGAATGTCGTGGGTGCGCAAGACGCCTGAAGCGTCGGCCACTTGCCCGGTGACGCGACGGGCGCCAAGGCGGGGAGCCCCGGTCGACGGAGGGATCATCGACCGGGGCTCGTCAGGGCTGGTGAGCCGCCGGGCGGCGCGACGGCCCCGCCCGAACCGGGGCTTGTGCCGACTCCCGACCGCCGTGTCGAGTGCGAGCGCGGGCAGCCGGCCATCAGAGCCCGGGCGGCGAGACGCGGATGAGTGCGCTCGCCTGGGGTCCCACCAGTGGTGAATGTCCTGGGCATCGGCGATCCCGGGTCCGGTGACGACCATCGGCCCGGCGTCCGCGAGCGGCGCGGGCGCAGCTTGGGTCAGAGTCGGCTGAGAGGTCGCCGGATTCGTTCTGGGGAACCCTCACCGACGAACCCCGAGGTCGGGCCCAGGTGGCCGGCACGACTACGCCCGACCGACCGGCGATCTCGTTATCCGGCTCGTGGGCAGTCGAGGTACGGCGTGGTCTGACGCCATGACATCTGGTCCGGTCGTGCGGTTGAGCAACGCGGGCCGACACGAAAGGACCCGTTCGTCCCCGTGAAGGCGATCATCACCGTTCGCCCGGGTCGCTGTCGTCGGGACGCTCGTCCGCGCGGCCGAAACGCCGTCCTCGGCCGATCCGACCTCGGCGCCTGTGTTTTCCACGGACCGACTCCGCCGAGCGCATCCTGCCGGAGTCCCGCTCACAAACGTGGTCGTAGGCGGCTACGGGCACACGTTCCGTCGTCAACGGTTCGTGTCCGGCCTGACTGCCTGCCAACACCGTGGGTACGTGCCATCCGAGCAGAAGCCCCCAGCACCACGCCGCTGAAATCCTCATTCGATGGGACGAGGGAGAGTAGCCGGCGGACCATCCGGTCCCCGTACGGGCCAGCAGACTTCGGAACCTTC
The DNA here is from genome assembly GCF_027627435.1 of Kitasatospora cathayae. Classification (GTDB taxonomy): domain Bacteria; phylum Actinomycetota; class Actinomycetes; order Streptomycetales; family Streptomycetaceae; genus Kitasatospora; species Kitasatospora cathayae. The sequence goes on from NZ_CP115452.1 coordinate 72,587, forward strand.
GGATTGCTTGCATGACGCCTCCTGGCGTATGTAAGCCGCCGCATCTGCCGGCAACCGCTGAGACGGTGCCGGCAGATGGATCCAGGTCCTCCTCGGGGGTGCCCATCGCGAGCCGCACGTCACCGCCGCCTGAAGCACAGCGGGCGCCGGCTGCACGTTCCCCCGGGGAGGGATGGGCGGCCCGCCGGTTGGATACAGAAAAGTAATCCAGAGCCGTGAAATCGGTGACAAGCCTTCCGACCTGCTTTCACCCGCTTGGCTCAACGTCCGGCCACCTCCCGCAATACGGGAAATGGCCTATGTCGCAGCGCGCACAACCGACGCTGATCAGCGAAAACAGGCCTGTCCGTGCGAGATTTGCATGTTTATTCCCCATCCGGGAAGATCGCGACTTCCCTGCCTGCGGCCCAAGAGACGGAGCGACCGCGGATGCACGAATTCCCCACCTTCCGCTGTTCGGAATTGCTCATGCCGGCCGGGATGCACCGCGCGAAGCGTCCGGCCGGGATCCGGCGGCTGGGCACGGTCGACGCTCCGACCCGAGTGGACGCCGTCTCGGCTCTCGTGGAGGTGAGGTCCTGGAGTCGCGCCCCACGTGGCGGACGGCGATCCGTGGCCTGGGCGGTTCGCGCACCGGTTCACGGTCAGGCCGGGGTCGATCAGTCTCACAGCCGTGTCAGAGTCCTCGGCAGCCCGGTACCGGCCGAGTCGCCGACCTGCGCGTGCGACCGCGGCGAACGCGGTCTCCGGGCCGTTGACGCGGCTGTACATCTTGACGCTCCGGGAATCCAGCGCGCGGGTGCCCGGCTCGGAATCACGCCCGTTCTCGCGCCAAGTGTCTCGGAGGGCCGTCGAACTCGGGCGAACGTCTCCGTCCTTCGGCCAGGTGGGGAAGCGTCGGTGGACGGTCTCCCATGGAGCGAAGTCGTGCGGAAGGTGGTGCCGGGGACGCCGGTGCGGTCGACGTGCCGGATCGCTTCCATGATGCGACGACGGCCACGCTCTGCGAGCGCACCGCTCGTGTCGCGCGATCAGGCGGCCACCCCGTTCTTCCGGAACCGGCCGAGGAATCGGGCACCGGGTGCGGTGAGACGGGATCTGCCCGGGCGAGACCCATGACGGTCCCGCCCGGGCAGACGGCCTCGTCGGCCACGCGGTTCAGGCGTCAGCGCCTGACTGCTTGGCTCAGATCCCCGGGCCCGCGAGGTACTGGAACGGGGTCGCGGCGGTCGCGCTGCCGGCCGTGTTGGTGACCACGAGGTTGGCCGGCCCGGCAGCACCGGGCGGCGTGACGGCGGTGACGGTGGTGTCGCTGACGACGACGAACGGGGCCGCCGCGCCACCGAAGGTGACCGATTGGGTGGTGCTCAGGGAGGTGCCGGTGATGGTCACCGGGGTACCGCCGGAGGTCGGACCCGAGCCGGGGACGAAAGCGGTCACGGTGGGCACGTCCACGTAGGTGTAGGTGAAGCCGTTGTTGGTTCCGCCCGCGGTGGTCACGCTCACCCCGACGGATCCGACCGCCGCGCCCGCGGGCACGACGACGGTGATCACACCGTCGCTGACGACGGTCGGCGTGGCGGTGTTGGCCCCGAAGTTCACCGCGGTGGCGGTCGACAGCCCCGTACCGGTGATGGTGATGACGTTGCCGCCCGCCAGCGGCCCGGAGCTGTCGCTGAGCGAGGCCTTGAACGGCGCGCCGACGTAGTAGAAGTTCAACGGGTTGCTGGTGCCGCCCGGGGTGGTCACGGTCACCTGGACCACCCCGCTGCCGGAGGGGGAGATGACGGTGACCGAGGTGGCCGTGTTGGCGGTGATGGTGGCCAGCTTGGAGCCGAAGTGCACGGCCGTGGCCCCACCGAGGTTGGTGCCGGTGATGACGACGCTCTGTCCGCCGCTGGTCGATCCCTGGTTGGGGGAGATGGGCACGACTGCCTCCTTGAACGAGGCGAGGTGAACCGCGCACCGTGCGTGCTCAGGAAGGGTCACAGGCCACGCACGGTGCGGGTCGGACCAGGCCCCGGCGAGGGCGAAGGGACGGCCGAGGCGGTGAGCCGGGCGCCGGCGGGCCGGTCCACGGGTGTGGCCGGGCCGCATTCCGGGCGTGAGGGCGAGACGGTCCTGGACGACTGTCGCCGGTTGCGGTGGCGGGCGGATCGTTCACGCCCCTGCCAGGAGAGCCCACGGCGCCACCGGTAGTGACCGGCCATACGGCAGGCCGACGCCCCACTCCCCCGGAGAGGATGGGCGACCCACCGGATTGGACGCTCCTAGTAACCCATTGAGATGACAAGCAGGCAAGGCGCTTGACATCACATCACCCGATTGGCCGCGCGTACGACTGGGGCGTGTGGCCCGCCTCCGGCGATCGCTCTCACTCCTCGCCGGTGGGACCAGGGCGCCCTCCTGGCGGGTTGCGCCGATCTGCACGGCTGCCGGTGGTGACGGTGGGTCAGAGCCGCGTCGGCACGGGAACTGCCCGACGCCGAGCGCCAGGAGCCTGCGCGTGCTTCTGGTGCGCGGCGCGGAAACCTGCGAGGCGTCAACCGTTGCTGACGTCCGCCCGGGTCGGCGTCGGGCATGGGAGCGGACGGGGGGCGCGCGGGTGAGCGTGTACACCGGCATATGCCAACGGCCACTTCGCCGAGCGGCGGTCGCCGGTAGGACAACCGTCCGGGGGCCGTCCCCGCGCGCGCCCGGCGGGATGGACGCGGTCGCGTGACGGCTGTCGGACCCATGTCGGCCTGAAATTCCAGGGAGAACCGCGAGCACCTCGCACCCCACAGAGGTCTATGCCAGTTGGCCTCCATTGCGCGCTTGCGAACATTTTCAAGCGCTCAGCGGTGGAGATCCGGCCAGTCTTTGGCCGATCTCCGTGTGCGACTTGACGCGGCATGCATGGGGCCTTTGCCAATTGATGGCAGTGCTGTTCGCTCACTCAAATTGCACAGCAATCGGCGATGTCTTGCAGAAACCTTTCTTCTCCCGCTCGCTGGCTTCGTGTATATTTCCTGGCTTCCCATGGGTCCCATGAGGGAGCCGCAACCCATATCGGAGCCTGGTAGGAGTGGAATGCTGACCGGAGAGGAATACATCAACATCTGCGCCCTGCGATCCCGCGGATTGTCCATCGCCGCAATCGCCCGTCTCCTTGGCCGCGACCGCAAGACCGTCAGCTCCTATCTGAGCGGGAAGCGCACAGTCGGAGTCCGCTGCTCCGGCAGAGACGAGTTCGAGCGGTTCATCCCCTACTGTCGCCAGCGGCTGCAGGACGATGCCCACTTCCAGGCATCGGCGCTGTTCGCCGAACTCGTCGATCTCGGCTACAACGGCGGCTACTCGACCTTCACCCGCGCTCTGCGGACCCATCAGCTGCGTCCCCGGTGCCCGCTGTGCCAGCGTCCCCCTCGCACCCGCCCCGGCCGGCAGGACAACGCGGAGGAAGTGCACTTTCGCTGGTTCGTCTTCTCCGACCCCCCTGCGGACTGGGGTAACACTCATGCCTGCATCCTGGTGGGACGCTTGGCCCCCTCCCAGCGCTGGAGCGCAGTGCTTACGGAGCAGATCGATCTCGGCCACCTGGTCGACTCCGTCGACCGGGTCCTGCGCCAGTTCGGCGGAACCGGCTGGCGCTGGCGCTTCGACCGGACGCAGCCGATCCACTGCCCGGGAGGTGGCAAACTGACCACGGCGCTGGGCAAGGTCGCGAAGCACTACGGTGTCGTCGCGGATCTCAGCCCGGCGCGCCGGGACGCCGACGACGAGGCGATCGGGCAAGCGCTCGTTCTGTGGTGGCAGACCATCGGCGCGGACACCGGCCTGCTGGAGGCGCAGGAGAGCCTCGACCGGCTGGCCGGGCTCATGGACGCTCGCCGGACCTCGGCGAGGGGTGGCCACGACGGGTACACCGCGCCCGCTGCGCCGGTCCTGCTCGCCCTCCCCCATGACCCGTACCCTGCCAAGCTCAGCGTGGCTCGCGCGGTCTCGGCCAACAGCATGGTGTCCTACCGGGGCAACCTCTACGCGGTTCCACGGCATCTGCACGGTCACGCCGTGGAAGTGCGTCGAAGGCTCGGTGATCCCTTTCTGGCGATTGCGACTCCTCGCGGAAGGCTGATCGTTCAGCATGCACTGGCGCCCGACGGTGCCAGCCTGTCGGTTATCGGCCACCGGCACGGGATCAGCCTCGAACGCCCGCTCCCGGTACCGAGGCCGGCCTGCCACAGCAGGATGTACAGTCCGCCGTCCCCCGAAGCGCTCGCGGCGGCGGAGGCGCTCCGACAGGACGCCCGTCAGGAGGACGGATTAGAGCCCGGCCAACGGGCTGACGGTTCGCCGGGGCGGCCCGGCCGATCCTGGCGGTGGACGGGCGTTCTCGATCGGATCCGGAAGGAGCCGACCGAGGGTGACGAGCGCGTTTGCTCCGAGGCCGTGATCCACCTCGCGGCGCATCGGCAGCATGCCCCGACGACCTACCGGCGAAGCCACACCAACCTGGCGTGGCACCTGGACGGGACATCACGGAACCGGCAAGAACCGTCTGAGGGGGCATAGCGCGTACGCCCCGGCGTTGGACATGAGCACATCCAGTGTGAGGTCCAGCGTGTGGGTCGGCGGCGGCTGTCCGGCGCCGGGCAATCTCACGGACCGGCGACAATCGAAATGCCGGGAATAACCGAACTCCCCATCCCGCCTTCCAGGCCTCTGACGCCGGTCTTCCCTACGGTGACCCGGATGGAGTAGCGCAAAGTTGTATGAAGACTACTAGATTCGCCTTCGATTGCCGGAACGTCGATTCTCCGCACCACCCTGCCGGTCTGCGCGCCCTGCCGCCCACCCTTGGCGGTGGATTACGTTCCGTTCATGCCAGCGTCCCGTCGGCATGAACTCTTCTTTTCGGAGGGGATTCGGATGACCCGCCATCATCTTGCCGCCGGCGTCGTCGCCGTCGCCGTCGCATCCGGGGCCGCCCTCGCCCTCGCCCCCGCGGCACAGGCCGCGGAAGCTCCCGGGCTCCCGGTGCCGGCGTGTGCCGCCGATCTCAAGGCCGCGCTCGACAGCAACGCGGCGGCCCTCGACGCCGACTCCGTCGGCGACACCGCCGACGCTCGCACCCACAACCTCCGTACCCTCGTCATCCTGGCCGGAGCGAGGCTGGACTGCTTCTGCCAGCCGGCCCAGGTCCACGCGGACATCATCGCCGCGGCGACCGACGGCGTCCATGCGGCGGTGTCCAACGCGATCGGCGACTCCGCCGCCGCGCTGAACAGCGAGGACTCCGTGGCGGCCGAGTTGACGGACGCGCTGGAGGTTGTCGCGTATGCCGAGGTGTGAGGTCCCGCGGCACACGGGTGCTCGTTGTCGACCTGCTCGGATGTGGGGCCTCGGGGGTTGGGCCGCGGCGTGAAGCTGTCCGTCGAGTGGACGATGAGCCCTTCCCCGGGGTGGTGGAGGTTCAGTTCACGGACGCGGCGGGACGGCGTCGACCACCGCATCCCCGGGTACGCCGAGCGCGTTCTCCAGGTGGCCCGGCAAGGCGCCGGCGTCCTGCGTGGGCTATCGGCCCGCTCCCCGGCGGACGCCGTCACCAGCGCACTCGCCGACGCCGCGTATCGCCGAGACGCGCAGCACATGGCATACGACCGGCTGACCGAAGAGGCACGACGACACCCCGCCGAAGGCAGCCGGGCCGCACGACCGACCACGGATGGCAGCACCCGCCGGCCGACGCCCCTTACGCCTGGCTCCGGACAAGCCTGTCACCGCTGGAGCTCGCCGAACAGATCCCGCTGCATGACGCAGTCCACGAACATGACGTTCTCGCTCAAACCCGTGAGCAGATCGAGGACAGCGGCGAGCGGCTGGTACTCCCCGCGGGTGGCGGGGCGCTCACCGCAGGCCTTCAAATACTCCCAAAGCGCGTGGAAGTAGTCCTCGAGCTCCAGACGTGCGTCGAACTGCGCGCTGAGCTTTTCGGGATCGAGGCGACGCAGGGCGTCGCGGTCGAGCTGGGTCACCGAGTTGATGATGCCGTTGACGACCTCACGGCTCTCGGTGTTTGAGCTGGGCATGGATTCTCCTAACGATGTGCGCAGTCGAAGATCGGGGCTCGACGCTCGACGCGCCGCCCGGCCTGGTCGGATCGGGGCGCCCGCACGCCGGCGGACGGAACCGGTGGCGGGTCGCGTTCGGGAACACCGTGTCTAGCCCCGGAGCACGGCTTGCCGGCCGGGCGTCGGCAACCGCGGGTGGCCGGCGACCGCCCCTGAACGGTCAGCACGCGGCGCTCCGACCGGACAGCGGGACGGCGGCCCACACCGAGCAGCTGCCGTCCGTGCTCAGCCGCATCCCCCACTCCTGCGAGTAGCCCGCGACGAGCGCCAGGCCTCTGCCGTGCTCCTCGTCCGGCGTGGCGCGGTGCAGCCGCGGCACCGCGGAGGTCCTTCCCTGATCACGGACCTCCAGCAGGAGCCGGTCCGCGGTCCGGCGCAACCAACCGGTGATGTGTGCGCTGTTGGAGTGCTTGAGGGCATTGGCGACCAGTTCGGAGATCACCAGCAAGGCGGCGTCCCGGGCATGGTCGGCCCGAACATCCTCGGCATCCAGCCACAGCGCTGCCAGCCGCCGGGAGACCGGTACCGCGTGACCGAGAGATGGCAGCCTGAAGGACAGCGGACGGCCCCTGACCCAGTGGCTCAGGACATCCTCGGCGAGAGCTCCCGTCGGCCGTCCGTTGATCTCTGCGGTGGTCAGTGGAATCTCCTCCTCGGTGAGCGGCGGGCTCGCTTCTCGGCTCACGAGCCGAAAGCGGCTGCCGATACGACTGCTCGCGGCTTCGCGTCTCAGGCCGCGCCCGGTGCATGAGAACCATTCCCTCCGGCGAGCGGGCGGCTCCCCGTCCGCTCGACGCCGGTCCATGCGTTCTCCACGGCTGATGGCTCACGTTTCGCCGGGAAGGCTCCTCGGTCCGTCCAGGGCTGCTCTCCCACCGGGGGTCGGAGCAGCCGGCCGAGTGGGCGCGGACTGGTGGAAGTAAATCAGAAATAGACTATCCGCAGGGGAGTGATCCGTTCAAAAAATGGGGGCGTGTTTATGTAATGCAGCGCCTAGTATGACGGTAAGAAGAGTTCGTACCGCCGGAGATCTGGCGGAGTGAACTTGGCTCGTTTCGTTCACTCAAGTCCGAGTGTCGCAGCGAATGGCGAGCAGCCAGGGCCATTGATTCTGGTCTTCGGTGGAGCTTTTTGGGCAGGTTTTCTTCCGGGTGTACGAGGACAGCGGCGACTCGCTCATGGAATTCCGCACCGGCCTGGCCGAAATCAGCCGTTCCGCTTGTGTCGTTGCGGCCGGGAAGCGTCCGGCCCGCCGACCGCCGCCCAGGCGTCCGGCCGACGAGGAGAAGCCGGGCAGGCCGCCTGCAGGCGATCGGAGAGCGGAGGCACCGTCGACGGGCAGGCGGGCAGCACCGTGGCCCTCGAGGAACCGCGCCGGCTGGGCGGCATCCGGCGCCGTTTCCCCGCTGGAGGCTGTCCGAGCGCGAGGTGCGCCTTGGTGCCCGTGCTCAGGACGACGACTTCACGGTCTTCGCCGCGGACGGCGTCGTCAGCGGCGGCGTCGAACGTCCTGCGGCGGCCTGTCGGGGACAGCGTGCGCGTCCTCGAGAACGATTTCGCCGTCCGGTCGCTGATCGTCAGTGTGGTCCCGGGGGCCGGCGCGGGGCCGTGCTCGCGCTGGCCGAGTGCCTGACCGGCCGGATGCAGAGCGACCGCCGAGGGCGGAATCCGGCCAGCGGCCTACGCCCGCGCGTATGCCCGCCCGGAGAGAGAGCTTCTGCCGGCTCTCGCGGAGACGAGCCTTTGAGCTGCCACGGGCCGGCGCGATGAGAATCGCACCGGCCCGCGTATCCAATTCCTCAACCGGGGGTACGGCAACGCCTCCCCAACGATTAGGCACAAGCCGGAAGCGCTGGCAGACACGGCGGCTGCTTATCCCCCGGAGAGGATGGGTGACCCACCCGGTTCGGATGTACCCAGTTACCCATCGAGCCGAAATAGCCGCAATCCCCTGCCCGGTCGATTCACCCGTATGGCCGAGCGTGCCGGAAATGCAAGCCACCTGTTCGGCCGGACTGGAGGACAAGGTGCCCCGCAGGAGGCAACGACGTACCACTGGAGAATCGAGACTATCCGAAGATGGCGCCAAGATTCTCAGTCGCAGCGCACGTCCGGTCTTCTCTACGCCGGTTCGATTGCATTTTGACCGGTCTTCGGCAAAGCCAGACTTTGAGAGTGCACGCACTGACTTTGGGAAAACCGCACGCGGCCCGCCACCCGTGGCACCCCCGGGAGGGCACCCGCGCAGGGCCTGCAATCGGCGATGACGACGGCGGCTCCGCAGGCGTTCTCCGGTCCGGTCGCGGGAACGCACGCAGGTCCCCGCTTCCCGGTCGGCCTCCGGCGCCGGGGGCGACCGGCGGACCGGCGGAAAGGCGGACACGAGGAGGGATTCCACGGTGGCGTCTCGCAGGCCCCGGTCGCGTTGTGGCGACCATGCCGGTCTTCTCCGCATCAGGTCGGCCGTCCCGCCGCGGAACGGGATCAGACGCCGCGACGGTCGCGGGGGGCACGTCGCGGAGCCCGCTCCGGTGCCCGCGCGCCCGGTCGGCGCTTCCTCGACCGGTGCCCTCCGGGCGGGCGGCTTCGGCGGCGTCCTGCCGGCGCTGACCGGCAAAGGCGGTGCGGGCCGCCGGCGGAGCCTCGTCGGCCCAGGCACGGGTCCGTTCCCGCTCAAGTCGGCGAGCGGCAAGCCGTCGGCGAAGGATGGTTCCCTCCGACTCGTCGCCCTCCGTCGCCGGCCGGTCCGAGGGTCCGCTCGGAGCGGCCGATGGCGTGATCCGTCGGTGGACGGGCGTGGACCGCGCCGTGAGCGGGTCTCTCGGGGGTGGCGCGTCCGACTGGTGAGGCGCGTTCGACTGGTGACCGGACAGCTCCCACCGCTCCCGAAGTCGACGGCAGGCGGCAGCGGCGGCGGCGGGACCGCAGGAACGACAGGTCTGCGGATCCTCGACGTCACGGACGACCAGGGGCCCGCGGCAGAGTGCGCACTCGGGGCTTCGGACCGGCCTGGTCCCTGTGACCGTCTCGCTTGCCCGGTCGACGACCCGGATCAGCCAGGGAAGCGGGGAGACCACCGAAGACCAGGGCACTGCACCGACCGGCTCCCTGCGGCGCGCGAACTCCCACGCCGACTCGAGAGCTTCGAGAATCACGGCGCCATGGACATCGGGGGATGTGCTGTAGTCGGCGAATGTCGCAACGATGTGCTGAGCGAGAAGGTCGAGCTGTCGCTCGGTCAGCCGGTCCGCCAGTTGCCTCGGCAGGCGTCCGAGAGCCGATGACGCGGCTCGCTGTCCCCATCGCCTCTGTTCGTCGGTCATCGACTGGATCATCTTCCGGTCGGCTTGCCATCTGCCGTGCCCTGCCGGGCCTGCTCCGCCCCCCGTGGCTCCCGCCGCGCGTCCTCGCGTGCGGGTGCGCGCGGTTTCCGGTTCGCGGGACGAACAACCACCCACGACGGCCGACATGTTCAGCGCGTCATGTTGGGGGGATCGTGTTTCTGTCACCGGAGCGGGGGTGCTCGGTGTCACCGGACCGGGGGAATCCGCTGTCACCGAACCGGGGGCCTCCCGGCACACGCCGAGCGAGGCGCCGCGATGGGAACCCCGTCCGGAGTCGAAGGCCTCGACGTCGCCGCCTGCGGGCCCGTCCGCGGACCGCGGCGCGGGAACGGGCCCGCTCGGGAGGGACTCGGGCCGCCCCATCGGTACCCGGACGGGCATGGGATGGACGACGTATCTGTACCCCCTCTTCTCGCCGCGTCTTCTGCTCACCCAGCCTTGGACCAGGAGTTCGGCCACCGCTTCGCGGGCCGTGTCCTCCTTCATCCGGCACTCGCGTGCGATTCGCGCGACGGGAGTCGATTCGGTGAACCGCTGCCTCAGGGAGAGCAACGCATACACCTTGAACCGAGTACCGGCCAGATGCGCCCGAGCATACGAGCCGACACACACGGCCAGCTCATCGTCGGCCAGTGGGCGAACACTCCGGTTCATGGTCCGGGTGGCGGGATTTCGAGACGCGCGAACCAGATTCTTGGCCTTTGCCTTGGCGATTAGGCGGTTCACACCACCCCGTGACAGCCCGAGCTGTCGCCCGATCGTCTCGTCAGCGGCGAAGCACAATCCTGACTTCCAGCCGTAGTCCTGCACCAGCGTCACGACCCGGATCAGGTCACCGGTCAAGTCCCTGTCACTGAGCCACGCCGCCGGGAACCGGGTAGTGGGCAGGCGAGCTTGTTCGGTCGCATGCGCCTGCCCGTGAGCAGGCCCGGGGTCCCTGGCCGATTTCGTGCGCGCGGTGCCCGAGTATCGCGGAATCACGGAGCACCACCGAAAGCCCGACGCTCGCTCACTTCCCTGCCCAGCCCGGCCGGCCGCCCATCGACACCTGGATTGGTCGAGGCGGCTCTTTCCCCGGTCGGATCCATTTGAGCGGAGGTCACTCGTGCTCGAGAGCCCGCTCTGGGAAGTCCTCGGAGGTATCGCTCATTCAGGACTCCGCGGCCTCCCGCTAGACGGACGGAGCGACGGCACACAACACGGGCCGGGGCTGGCTGGCAGATTTTGATTCGGTGATGCAAAATGGCAGTGCCTACTTACGGACGTGTGAGGAGGCAACAGCTCGTCAGTACACAGGTTCTCGCCGGATCCCGAGTGTGCAGACGGGCCGAGGCAGCGGTGGATTCCGTCGTCGACTTGGGCATGTGCTCAACGACGATGGAAACAGGTGTTCAGACACCGAGGCATGTGCGTGGCGAAAGCGGTGAAGGTCCGGTGGTGCGGACCGAGCCGTCTCATTGCCGCTAGGTCATGTCAAAACCTCCCCGTAGGGGGACATGGTGGATGAAGAAGGCCGAATGAAACAGAGAAGCGATCACGAGTGGTCGTTTCTGCCTGACACGGTTTCGCGTCCAGGTGCCTGAGGGGTGATCTGGAACAGCGACGTCGCACCAGCCGCCCCTAGAGCCGTCCGGACTCGCCGGAGTCCGGACGGCTGATCCATGACTGGGCCATGGCTGACCAAGAGTACATCGCCCATCACAGTGTGTGAATACTTCTCGTATACGACTCATCTTCGGAGCCCACCGCAACCTCCTTCGGGGAAAGTCTGTTCGAGTCGGCACGGCGGATGGCTTGAACGCTCCCGTCCCGTCGAAGACTTCGGGTGGGACGATCGACACCCGCCATCAGCCGAAGGTGCCGCAGTCGCGATAGGACGCCGCCACCAGTCAGCCGGGGGCCGGCGAGGAAGGCCGTCAAGAGATCGCCAAGGCGGGCGCAGCTGCGTCGATCGCCACCGAGGCTCACGCCGAGCGCCATGATGCGCCATCGAACGGTCCTGTCGCCAGTCACCCATAGGGAACACGCGACTGACGCTGCGCGCATACAACCTGAGCTTCGGTTCATCGGCACTGAGCGGTAGCGATCGCGACGGTGGCCCTGTGTCCACCCGAAGTCCGGCCGCCTGCGGCTCCGCGCGCAGGCGCGCGCCTTGCCGGGGAGAATCGCAGAGCATCTGGCACCGTTCGCGGCCATCCCGCAGGGGAAGAGGGGAAGTCGAGCGAGCGGAGGTGGTCGCGCTCGCTTCGATCGCTCCCCCTCAAGGCCAGCCGCAGGAACGGTGCACACTCGGATGGGGAGCTTGGCGACCTGGGTAAAAGCTCTGAGCGCCGACAGCCTGAGCATATTTCAGGACACCCGGATGCCGTACATTTCTCGGTGATTAGCCCATCGTTGTCGGGGCATGAGCCAAACAGTCAAGCCGCCTCTTCCATTGCTGCTGGAACGAGACAGGATCTGCAGTGCCGGCGATAACTGGCTATTCGTTCCGGACCGGAGGAATCCCGCAGGTGATCTGCAAATTGGTTATCTCGTAAAGAATGGCGAACGCGTGGAGCTGACGCATTGCTCACGCCAGCTGGCCGAACTCTTCCGCATCCTGCGTCGGCTCGAGTTTGAATTCTCGACGCGGCTGTGTTGATCAGAGAAACGGGAGACTATTGGGACCGCCGGCCGCGATCCGCACTGACGCAACAGGAGGCTTCCTTGTACGAGTCGACGGACACCAATTTCAATCCCTACTACGCAGCTGGGTTCATCCCCGATGACGAGGTCATACACAACCACTCCCTCTGGCCGCCCGCCGGGCAGCTGTCCGCCGACCTGTCATATCCGGTCGGCGACGGCTGGGCCGATCCAGGGCTGCAGTCGCCTCCGAATGTGGAAGCGGTCGAAGAGGAAGTCGGCCTGCTGGCCATGGGCTTCCGTTCCCAGCTGATCGGCAACCGCCACGCGCGTCGCCCATCCCCGGCGGCACGCCGCCGGGCCGACGTCGTGGGATCCGTCATCGGATTCCTGACTGCGACGATCGTCACCGTGGTGTGCGTCCTCGGCTGGACGATCTCCTATCATCCTCTGCAGGATGTGGCCCTTTCCCAGCTGCCGAGGGGTCTGTCCCAGTGCTGGCCGATCGTCGTCTACGGGCCGTGGATGGCTGCGTCCCTCTCCGTTCTGCGTGCCGCTCTGGGAGGACGCAAGGTGGCGAATTCCTGGACGGTCATCCTGGTGTTCGCGGGTATCGCCAGTCTCCTGTGCATCGTCAACACACCCAACACAATGCCTGAGGCCGTGGTGGCGGGCCTTCCGCCGGTGACAGCTGTGGTGTCCTTGCAGCAGTTGGTGCGCCAACTGCTCGTAAGCCGACAGGTGTCCCAGGAGGACGGTCGGCAGAAACCCTCACACCGGGCATCTCGCTAGCGCGTGAACAAGGCAGGTGCAGTGCCGGGGGTCCGATGTCTCTGGCCCTGCTGCCGCCGGCGTCCCGCCATCGCTTCAAGGTGGAGTAGCACATCCGGCACAATGCGGGCTTCATTTGCACAGCTATCCACTGCGGTGTCCTTGTTGCCTGCAGAGGTTTTCTCCTCTTGCTCGTATTCCCGTTCGTCAGCGGCTTGGGATGCGGCCCCTTTCCGGTGCATGGCTGACCGACGGCACCGGCCAAAGGTTCCGCGCTCGATCGTCTGCATGGAGCCGATTTCACAGCCGCCCGAATACGTCCTCGGGATGATCGCCGCGCGCATGGCGACGACCGGCAGAGGCCCGACCCTCCTCCCTTCTGATCCGTTGCGACAGGGGTCGACTTCGCGTGCTCGGCCGCTACCGCCGGGAGCCACCTACTGGCGCGGACCGGCCCTGTGCCGAGCGAGCAGCGCCTATGGCGGGGCGGGTCGCAACAGATTGGCCTAATAGGGTGAACCTTCCCTCCTTTCGAGTGATCTTACGTTTGGCGCGGGTAGCTAAGGAGTGCGTGCGACGGGCTGCAGACCGTAGCCGCGCCCCGGCGCTGAACTCATTCGGGCCCGGTGACCATCCTCTCGATGAATTGAAAGGAACGACACCAATGATCCTCAATCTGCTCGCCAGCATCGTGGCCGTCCTCGGCTGGCTGCTCTAGCGCTTGTTGACCCACCCGGCGGCGAGCCGGCCCCGCCCACGCGTTCAGTGACGGGGCCGGACGCTGTGAACCGTTCAGCCCCGTACCGCCTTGTCGATACCGCGTGACCGGGCGCCCGAATATAGTTCGAACGACATCCGCGCCTACCAGTGCTGTCCATCTACCCGGCAGGGTGGCTCGGCGGTGGGACGACCAGAGCGTCGAGGGCCTGTTGGGCTCGGCCGAAGCTGTCCTTGCCAGCGCGGCGCAGGCCGGCCTTGGCGTACTTCTCGACCATGGTGGTGGACTTCCAATCCTCGGTGATGACCATGATCTCGGCTGGGCTGTAGCCTTGGGCCGCGAGGTCGGCCGGGACGCCGGCGCGCAGACCGTGGCTGGTGGCCTCCTTCGCGTCGAAGGCGGGGGTCCGCGAGACCATCCGCTTGAAGGCGCGGTTTACCGCGTGGCCGGTCATGCCGGTTCCGGAGGCGGGGACAGACATGAGCCGGCCCCATCGGGTGATGCCGCGGAGTAGTGGCAACTGCAGCTCCGCTTGGCCGAGTTCGGCGAGCAGTGAAATGTAGGTGCGCACGACGGTGATCGCTACCGGGTCGCGGATGACGTACTCGCGGCCGGTGGACCAGTGGTCGTTCTTGCTGGTCCGCTTGCCGACGACCATCTGCTCGGTGCCGTCCTCGAGGCGTTCGAACGCGATGGAGTCGATTCGGTAGGCGGCCTGTTCGGAGCGGCGGGCCCGGGTGCGGTAGCCAAGGTGCAGGATCGTCAGGTCGCGCCACCGGGCGAGCGGGCTGTCGGCGGTCGTGCCCTGTTGGAGGTGAGCGATGCGGGCGGCATCGACGGGCGGGCTCGACCTCGGGGTGCGCCGGGCACGGGCGTGCTCGGCGGCCTGCTTGCGGATCAGTTCGGCGGTCGCTTTCTTCGGGGGCCAGTTCTCGTAGCCCGCACGGGCGTTGGCGTCGCGGATCGCGGCCATCGCCAGCCGAAGGGAGCTCACCGGCGCACCTGTGCCGTCGCGTCCTCCGCGGCGCCGTAGGTGGGAGATGTAGGAGACCATGTTCGCCTCGCTGGTGCGCGGTCCCGGGTGGCGGCTGTTGTCGGTGCACCAGCGGGCGAAGTAGCGCCACTGTTCGGCATAGGTCTGGCTGGTGCGCGTCGGCCGGGCGGAGGCGAGGTCGTCCGCGGCGTCCTCGGTCAGCGTCTCGTTCGGGTCGACCCCGTCGAGTGCGAACTGCACGAGTGCCTGGCTGTCGTCCATCAGCTCGCCGACCACCACCTCGGCGTCGGCCTCCGCCAGAGCGGGCAGGTTGTCCGCGTCCGCATCCACAGGCGCTCTCCTTCCGGTACGGCGGGCTGATGATCCGTCCGGGGCAGCCTATCTGTACCGGGGCCTGTGTTGCGTCCTCTAAATCCAGTTAGAGGATGCAATACAGAGATCGATACATAGGCCACACTTGCGACTCCATCCTCGTCTGCAACACGTCTACAGGAGTTATTTGTGTTCAGTGCCGCAGGCTGCAAGGGTGTGCCCCATGAAGATCACGATCACCGTGGAGAACCCGACCCCCGAGGCACTCGAGAAGCTGCTCGCTCTCGCCGCCATGCCGGCCGCCGTCGTGACCACGGAGCCCGACGACCACTGGACGCCGAAGCGGGCCCGCTCGTACTACGACCGCCTGCCGCCCCGCGCACAGCAGATCCTGCTCCAGGTCGTCCACGGCGAAGGCGAGTGTGCCGCAGAGGAGTTGAAGGCGAATGGCCGAAGCCTTCGGGGATCCACCGGCGCGTTCCGCCGGGTGCTCTCGGAAGGCAAGCGGATCGGCCTCTGGCCCGACGCGCTTCCGGTACCGCTCGTCTCCCACATCGTCGGAGGACAGCTCAAGAAGCTCGAGATGCCCGGGCGCGGCACAGGACAGTACGCACTCACGGCCTTCGAGGAGGGCCTGCGTGATCTGCGAACTGGCGGCTGACAAGGCGATCTGCTCGACTTCTGCGGGGATGGGGTGCGACGACCGGGCGACGGACGCATATCCTAGAGCTCGGTCAGCACGGCAAACTGGCTGTTGTGCACCCCAGGTGTATTCGCCCCGGCGGGCTGACGATCCGTGCCGCTTCCGCCGCCCGGGCCGGTCGCCGTCGTCGGCTGCACACCATGCCGGGTGGGCGTCACCGCACCGATCACGAAAGTCCGGCTGCCGCCGGACCCGGGCCTTGGCGGCCCTTTCCGCGCTCATCCAATCGGGCTCTGTCGCTGATCTTGTGACGCTGCGGTGTCGGTGGCTGCTGCGAGCATGACTTGCGTGTTCTTCGCGGAGCTTCGAGGTGTTGTTCCCTCATCTGGCCGGTGTCGTGGTGGGGTTGGTCGAGCGGGCCGCGGCCGGGGTCACGATGCATGCTCGGGCTCGTTCGGCGGGTGCGGACTGTCCGCATTGCGGTAGTCCGTCGGGCCGGGTGCATGGCCGGTATGTGCGACGGTTGGCGGATGCCACGGTCGGTGGTGCCAGTGTGGTGATCGAGTTGATGGTTCGGCGGTTCAAGTGCCCGAACCCGGCATGTCGGGCGGTGACGTTCGCCGAGCAGATCACAGGGCTGACGGGCCCGCATGCCCGGTACACGCCACTGGTGCGTAAGCAGTTGACCTCGATCGCTCTCGCGTTGGCCGGACGCGCGGGCGCTCGTCTGGCCGGGGTGCTGGGCCTGCGTGTCGCCAAGGACACTCTGTTACGCCTGGTCCGTGCCGCACCTGAAGGTCCCGTCGGACAGGATCCGCGTGCTCGGTGTCGACGATTTCGCGCTACGCAAGGGAGACTCGTACGCCACGATCCTGGTGGACCTGGAGAGACGGCGCCCGGTGGACGTGTTGCCCGGCCGGGATGCCGAACCGCTGGCCGTCTGGCTGAAGGGTCATCCGGAAGTGGAGATCATTTGCCGGGACCGGGCCGGGGCTTATGCCGAGGGCGCCCGCAGCGGAGCCCCGCAAGCGGTGCAGGTCGCTGACGCCTGGCATCTGTGGCACAACCTCGGCGAGGCCGTGGAAAAGACCGTCTCCTCCCATCACGCCTGCGTCCGGACCGTGTTCGAGAACACCGTGTCGGCCGCCCCGCCGACCAGCGACGACATCTGGCTGACGTCACCGCCGCCGGTACCGGCCGCCGGGATGCTCGACGTCTGCGGACGAGAGCGCCGCCTGGTGACCCGGACCAGGGAACGCTACACCGCCGTGCGACAGCTCCTGGATGGCGGCAGCACGCTGGAGAACATCTGCCGGACACTGCAGCTGGACCGGTCCACCGTGCGCCGCTTCGTCCGCGCCACCGGCATCGACGAACTGCTGGTCAAAGCGACGAACCGCTCCACCATCCTGGACAAGTACAAGCCCTACCTCCACCAGCGGTGGAACGAGGGCTGTCACAACACGGCCGAGCTCCACCAGGAGATCGTCACCATGTGCTTCGCCGGAAGCATCCAGACCGTCCGCGGCTACCTCCGTTCCTTCAAGGCCGCTATCGCCGCACCACCCGTGCCCCGCCCGGCTCCACGGCCCCGCCGCATCGTCCGCTGGATCATGAGCGACCCCGCAAACCTGACAGCCGATGATGCCGTCGACCTCAAGGAGATCCGGGCCGGCTGCCCCGAACTCGACGCCGTCGCCCACCACGTCCGCGACTTCGCCGCCATGATGCGCGACCTGCGAGGCGACCGACTGCCCGCCTGGATAGAACGCGTCCTCGCCGACGACCTGCCCGCCCTGCACTCCCTCGCCAAGGGACTGAGCCGCGACATCGACGCCGCCACCGCCGGGCTCTCCACTCCCTGGAGCTCCGGCCAGGTCGAGGGACAGGTCACGAGGGCGAAACTCCTCAAAAGGCAAGGATTCGGACGATCCAACCTCGACTTCCTCCGCAAGCGCATACTCCTCAGCCCCTGACCCGACAGCGTCACAAGATCAGCGAGAACCAGTCTTACGAGAGCAGCGACATCGTCGCCCCGATCAGCCCGGGCAGGCCCCATCGGCCGAACACGACGCTACGGGGCCGGCTGGAAGATGTCAGCGAAGGCCTTGGACGGGGCTGTTGCCCGGGCCTCGACGAACCATTCTCGACCGAGCAACCAACCGAAGACAGGGGCCGGAAGACGAACCAGCACCCTCATCACGGGAGCGAGTCGGCCTGTCCCTGATACCTCCGAACGGTGGGCGGCAAGGGCCGCCTGTTTCTGACCGGCGAACCGTCGGACATCAATGGTGTGGGTGATGGCCGCGCGCGAACTGTAGGCGGTGCGCAGCGCATCCGCGTCGTACCGAAACGGAATCCTCAGCAGGCGGACCAGCTTCACCAGGCGAGCCACGACGTCACGCGGCATGGTCGCCTCCAACACCCGGGGCACCCCGGCCAGCTCGGCGGCACGCTTGCCGACTTCGTGCACCTTGACGTGGTCGCGATGGCCGTATCCGCCATTGGCGTCGTAGCTGATGAGCAGGTCCACGTCCTCCTCGCGCAGGACGGCGGCCAGCCGCTCGGCCGCCTCCTCCGTGTCTGCCCTCACGAAGCGTGCTCGATCCGGCGGATCCGGGTAGAGCACGGCACCATGGCCGCTGTTCGCGTACCCCAGGTGCACGACGCGTGTCGCGCCCAGCACGGTCGCGCTCGCCCGCAGTTCACTCAGGCGTGGCGCTCCACCCTCCGGCGCGGCGTCCATGAGGCCATCCGTGGCGACCACGATCACCACGCGGTGTCCTTCGGCTGCGGCCCGCGCGAGCGTGCCACCTGTCAGGAACACCTCGTCGTCCGGGTGGGCGTGAAAGGCCAAGACGGTTGCCATGGGCCCATCCTGGACCACGGCGCTCATCAGTGTCTCTCCTGCCCCACCTCGCGCGTGATCCGCCTGCCAGGCCCCAGCGGCGGCGGAGCGATACGAACGTGACCACCCCAGCAGCCCGCTCCACTGACTCCACTACCACGCCAGCAAATACGGCATCTACCACTGCAAATCCCCTGAAGCCGCCATAGTTCAGACTGACAGCGTCACAAGATCAGCGACAGAGCCTCCAATCGAACGGTCGGCCGCCGTCCGTCCCAGGCATCCTGGCCGTTGCTTGCGTATCAGAATTCGTCGGGCGTGCGGCGGAGCTATGCACGGACCTCCGTGGGCTTGGGGAGATCTCCGCCACGCACGCGCCAGCTGACCTCCGTGGGTGGGAGGAGGACAACGCTTCGAACACCCCGCCCACCTCCTGCCACGGCTGACCCCGCAGGCGCGGGGAGCCGCCCTGCTGGTTGGGTGCGCGGTCAGCCGTTGGCGGAGGTGCCGGGGCTGGCGCCGCGTTGGACGCAGGGGGCGAGGACGGTCAGGTCCAGGGTGTCCGGCGCCGTTTCGTGGTCGCCGACCACGACCGAGGCGGTGAACTTGTTCGCGTCGTTGGACAGGTCCAGTCGCTTGTCGTCGTTCGTTCGACGGAGAAGCCGTCCTGCTTCAGCCGCTGCCGTACCGCGTCGAAGACGCCCTGGACCTTCGGCCCGGGGATCCCGCGCAGTTTGTAGGAGATGTACGGCATGTACCGCGTGGGCGAGTTGGCGGGCCCGGACTCGCACTCGTCCTTGGCGACCAGCGGGTCGGGGATCTTCACGGTGTCCTTGTCCGGGAGGACCGCGAGCGCGGCGGAGGCGTAGGCCTTGACCTTGTCCTCGGCCTGTCCGAGGTTCATGGACGGGGTGTCGCTTCCGCAGGCGGACAGGGCGAGGATGCCCGCGGGCAGCAGGCCCAGGACGACGACGCGCCCAGACCGGCCGCGTTCGCCGGTCCGTCCGCGTCGCGGCAATGGCTGTGGGGATCGGCTCATGAGACCGGCCTTCCCGCGATGACCTGGCCGAACGCCTTACAGGACGGCGTGCCCTTGTTCCAGTAGTGGTCGTGGTCGGTGTTCTGGGACGGCAGGTGCTGGGCACCGAAGGCCGGGTTCATCGGGTCGCGCCCGAAGCGCAGGTGGTAGTGGT
Organism: Kitasatospora cathayae; assembly: GCF_027627435.1. Taxonomy (GTDB): domain Bacteria; phylum Actinomycetota; class Actinomycetes; order Streptomycetales; family Streptomycetaceae; genus Kitasatospora; species Kitasatospora cathayae. Next base: position 92,148 of record NZ_CP115452.1, read on the forward strand.
CGCTGGCGGGGTTGTAGTTGTCGGGGGCGAAGGGGTCGGGTGTCCAGTCCGTGATCCGGCAACGCGGACGTCGGCGTGGCCGCGTGAGAGCACGTCGTCGGCTTCGCCCGCGAGGCGTTCGGAGGCAGGGGCGACGAGGCTCCACCACCGCGAACCGTGATCAGCCCGCGGGTGACCCGCCGGGGATCGGCAACGGTTCGTGATGGTGCCAGAGGAGCGATCGGTCCTCGCGGCGAAGTTCCGCTGATCCCCACTCCAGCCGAACCACCCCGCTGGCGAGGGAACACGCGTACGCGACGATCACCAGCCTGGTCCCCGGCGACAGACGCAGAAGGTCCGCGTGCGGCTCGTCTTCCTCCGGTAGCTCGATGTCGAGATCGAGCGCGAACTGGCGGGGCTCGGGGCCGTGACGACGGATGAGGTCCGCACGGAGCCCGGAGGCCCGGCGGAGTCTGGCCGTTGTGACCGGGACGTCCTTCTTCGCATAACGGATCGGGTAGATGACGTGGCCGGCGATCACCACGACCGTTCGCGCCTGAAGCCGGACGGGTTCGGAGTAGGGGAGAACCAGTAGCCCGGTCGCGAGCTCCTCGTACTGCGCCGCGTAGAGGCCGTGCCCGTAAGCCTCGTGGGTTTGGGTGTGCACGCCCTCATGGCCACCGCGGGCCCGCTCGTGCGCGCGGAGGATGCATGCCGGCACGATCGCTGTCATTCGAGCGGCGAGTTCGCCGAAGACCTCCGTGGCCCACGGACTGGCGATGTCTCCCGATCCCATAGGTCCCCCTGATCAAAATCCGCTGGTTCGACCTCCGACGGTCTTGGTGCGGGCCTCGCAGATCAAGGGCGCATCAAGGGTCGCACGATGCAGACACCGGAGGCAGCGCAGCCTGATCTCGCCGGATGGGAGCGTTCGTGGGGCGGGTCGGCGAGCGGGCCCTTACCGCTGTCGACCCGGTGGCCTGGGACTTCGTCCGGCGAGCGATCGTCAAGGGAAGGCCGACGTGGTGTTGAGTAGCAGGCTGTCGGTGGCCGACACCTCGGCCACCGTGACGGACGCTGTCTCCTGGAGCCCGTGTACGCCCTCGGCCCGGCCAGGCCGCCGTCACGTCGGCGGCAGAGCGAAGACGGTCGAGCCCAGCTTTGCGAGCAGTCGTTGGCCGTCGGTGGCCAGGGCCCAATTTCGGTTCTCGAGGGTCACTTGGTAGGTGTTCACGGCGAACGTCCACCGCAGGCGGCCCGTCTTCACGTCCACTGCGTGGACACCCTCAATGCCCTGACCGGCCACGAAGAGGGTGTCCTGGACGAGCACGGGCTCGGTCGCGGACGGCCGGAAGGGCACCGGGCAGGTCCAGATCTGCCGTCCGGTCCGCGCGTCCCAGGCACAGACCGCGGTCGTCCCGTTCCCGCCGTAGACCACGCCGTTCGCAGCCGTCACCGGTGGAAACGTCCCGGTCGCACCGTCGACGAGCTTGGCCTCCCACAACCGCCTGCCGTCGGCCAGACTGACCGCGCGCAGGCCGTTCGTGCCCGTCAGGCAGTAGGCCTGGCCGTCCGCGACAGCGGGCGGGATCGTGTCGGTGGCGCCGGTCTCGACGAGCCACAGCTGCCGACCGTCCCGGCCGCTTCGGGCAACCAGGTCGCACCTGCCGTTGGTGTAGTAGAGATTGCCGCCCACGACCGCGTTGTTGATGTACTGCGCTCGCTCCCCCACCTCCAGCGGCACGGACCAGAGCTTCTCGTGCGTGTCGATCGAGAAGGCCAAGATGACGGGCCTCGGTGCTGTGGTGGCCCCATTTGGTTTGGCGTCGGCGAGTGCGTAGAGCACCTTGTCGTCGGCACGGAGCGCGTAGACGTTGGAGAGGTCGTCGGCGTTGCTCTCGCGGTTGACGGTATTCCATGTCTCCGCGCCGGTAGCCGCGTCGTATCCGGTGGCACCCTGGAACGAGCCGACGAACACGCGCCCGGCTCCGGCGGCGGTGTAGAGCGTGTTGACGCCCTTGCCGGTCCACTTCACGGTTCCGGTCGCTGTGTCGACCGCGGTCAGATGAGAACTCAACATGAAGAGCGTGCCGTTCGAGACCAGCGTCGAGGCGGGCACGAGGTCTTCGTCCGGGGTGAACGACCACAGCGGTTTCGGCGCACCGGAATCCGGGTTGGGCACCATCGGCGCCGGCGAATCCCGCAACGGCGTCGGCGGATCGGTCGGGGCGGAGGCCTCCGGCTTCCCACCGTGGCGTCGCGACAGCATCCACCCGGCGCCGCCGGCCACCGCGAGCGCGGCCCCTCCCGTCAGCAACGCCCGCCGACTCGGGCGGCGCCGCGACCCGCCCGCATCGTCGACATCCGAAGTGGTCGAATGATCCGAGATCCCCACGATGTACGTCATCCCCCATCCATTGACGTGACAGCAGCCAGGATCATACGGGCACGACCGACGCACCGCTCCCGGAGGTCCTGAGACGTACGGGCAGACGGCGGGGACTCCACCGACGACCCCCACCTGGCCCCGCCAGAAGTCACGCCCATTGGGAACCGGCCTGCGTGCGAGAATGCCGAGCGGCTCCTCCCCACTGCGATTGGGGAGGAGCCGTCGTTACCCGCGAGCTAGAAGCGGCCGCGAATCTGCATGCCCGTGTCGGTGTCCGGGTTGTTCAGCGCGTCGTAGACCTTGTGGCCGGAGTCGCGGGCACCACCGGCCCAGCTGACGGCACCCTTGTCGGTGACCTTGGCTGCAACGCCGCCCCAGTACTTCGCCTCGCGGTCCCACTGGACGTTTTCCAGGAGGGCGTCCAGTGTGATGCCCTCGGGCATCGGGTCGGTGGACCAGGACATGGTGCGGTTCATGGTCGCGCCGAGGCCGGCCACGACAGCGGGGGCGGTGATGGCGGTCTTGGCGTGGAACAGCCCGGCGTTCTTCTCGGATGAGAGGCTCCCGGCAGCAACTTGCGGTTCGGCGGCGAGGGCCTTGGTCTTGAGTTCGGCGCACCCCTGAACTGGGACGCCCATCGGCACTCGCGAGGCGTCGAACGTGATTGGCAGGCCAAGTCGGCGACGCGCTATGGCGAGTCCGGTCGGTACGTGGGGGAGTGGGTTCGAGGGATGACGACCGGGGCTGTATGGGGAGCGCTGGGGCGTACTGGCCTGCTGTCGCCGCCACGCCGACCGCACGGCTGCGGGCGTCCCTGGCCGAGATCGCCGAGCGGCAGCGCATGCCCGGCTGAGCGACAGTCTCGAGGTGCTACGGCAACTCGTCTACGCCCTCCGCCAGGTCCACGCGATCGTCCCGGCCCCGTACTGGCCCAGGTCACCGCCCAGGTCGCGGCCGACCACTCCCATGAGCTCCTGCACAGCGGCGTCGAGCGGCTGCTGTAGGGGCTCTACCCGCCGCGCATCCGGTGGCGGGCACCCGTACTCGAGGTCGACCTGATGCCAGGACTGGAGGGCGACGTCCACCTCGGTGGCCGGGGCCTGCTGCTCGTGCCCTCCGTGTTCGCCACCCAGGCACCTGCGGTGAACACGGACGCCGAACCCCAGCCCATCCTGACCCACCCCGCCCGCCGCGACGAGACGCTCACCCCCCTGACCCTCACGACCCCGACCGCGGCCGACGGCACACCGGCACCACTGATCGCGCTGCTGGGCCGCACCCGCGCCGCCGGGCTGCGCGTCATCGTCCAACGCCCCGGCTGCACGACCGGCGAGATCGCCACAGCCCTGGCAATCGGCCCCTCCAGCGCCAGCCAGCACGCCACCGTGCTGCGCGAGACCAGCCTGATCACCGCACTCCGCCACCACAACACCGCCCTCCATACGCCCACCGTCGCCGGACTCGCACTGCTCGGCCGCACGTAGTCCGACACCGTCGCCCTGGGGTGGCTCTGTTCACGAATCCTTGTTCTGGACAAGATCACCGAGGCGACGGTCAAAACGGCGGCGTCTCCGCGCACCCCCGTCGTCCACGGCCTTCATGCGCCCCTGCCGGTCCGTCCGCAGGCGCCGCTCCTCCTCCCGCTGCGCCGCCACACCGGGGAGGACCGCGCATCGCCTCGGCGAAGCGTGCCGGACCAGCAGTCCGGCCAGGGCGGTCGCGGCCGGCGTGCCGGGCAGCGGGCGGAGGCGGGATGGCGTCCGTCATGGTGGTGTAAGGGCCCGGCTGACCCCCGCGGGTGCGGGGAGGAGGCTTTCCAACCTGCGGCGTAGCGCGGCCTTTGCTGTTTCTTGGCCGTGCTGGATCGCCGGCGAGATGGCGGATTTGGCGAGCTGTTGTGGTGTCAAGGAACGCGCCCCATGGTGCCATGCCGCCCGGCAAGGTAGGTGGTGGGCGGACGCTGGCCTCCAGGCGGGTTGTCTGGCCGCCATCTGCTTGCGCTGGGAGGTGTTCCGGCAGGCCGCGTGGGCCGTTACGTGGGCGGGTCGGGTTTGAAGGTGTGGGTGCGGTGCCAGTGGAAGTGGGGCTCGCGTTCCTGGGTCCACCAGCACGGTGCGATCGGTGAGGTGCTGCTGGATGTGTTCGTGGACGCCGGGCATGGTGTGGGCGAGGGGGCTGACCTGGATGCGGCCGGTGTCGGTGACGGTGATGTAGCCGCGTTCGTAGAGGCTGTCGCAGCCGAGGCTGCAGGCGAGCATGGCGATGTTCGCGAAGTCGCGCTTCTCGTCGTCGGTGCAGACGGCGTGCTTCTTGATGTGGGCGGCTGTCAGCAAGGTCGCCGGCAGGGCGCGGCCGCACAGGGCGAGGTACCCCGCATCGGAGGACGAGCGAATTCCATGCGACACGGCGGCGTGTTTCATGGACGATGGCGGCTGGCGGTGAGCAGGACGATGTGCTGGTGAACGGGGTGACGATGGCGGGAATGTCGCTGGAAGCGCTGGACGCCGTGGTGTGGGAGGGGCTCGAGACGGGGCACCCGACGGACCCGGTCGAGGTGATACCGCGGACGCTGCGTCAGCTCGCTCTCGCGGGTGCGGAGGCGACGGAGGAGGACTGCTACCCGCTGTACTCCTTGGTCACGAGGGAGGGAGAGACCCCGTCCGCGGCGGCGGTCGCGTTGCCGTTCGTGGTCGCGCTCGCCACCGACCCGGCCATGGGCGCGCGGGTGCCCCTCGTCGAGCTGCTGGTGGCCCTGCACGCGCCGGCCCTGGCCGACGAGGACTGGACGGGAGCGTGCGTGCTGCTGGCCGATCCGGCGCCGGCGGTGCGGCGGGCGGCGATACCCCTGGCGGGCGGGGTCCAGCGGCTACTGGAACGGTGGCGGGTGGAGACGGACCCGGCGGTACGCCTCCCGCTCCTGCTCGCCCTCGGCGAGGCGGCGGCCGGGGAGGCTGGGACGGGCGGGACGGGCGGGACCGGAGGCGTCGTCGACGACGCGCGGGCGCTCCTCGCGCAGGTGCTGGAGGGGGACGACCCGGTGCTGTGGGTCGCGGCCGTGCACGCTGGGGCGGAACTCGACCGGGACCTCCCGGTCCGCCGGATGGACCGGCTGATCGAGGTCTTCTCCGATCCCGCGCTGCGGCCACGGTTCGAGGAGGTCTGGTTCACTCCGGCCGTCGAGGGGCCCTGGACCCGCGAGGACCTGGTCCGCTCGACGGCGTGGCTTCTCGCGCACGACCCCGACGCCGAACTCCGCTTCGCCGTCCGCCTGGTCGAGACGGCGGACCGCATCGGGGACGCCGCACTGTGCCGGGAGGCGCTGGACGTGGCGTGGCGGCTCCTGACCGAACGGCGTTCCGTGGAAGCGGCCCTGCTGCCGTCGGCGGGCGCTCTGCTGACCAGTCCGGACGCCGCCGTACGGCTTCGAGCCGCGAACATCCTCGCGGTGCTGGGCCCGGCCGCGGCCGAGTACGCGGACCGGCTCGCCGAACTGCTCGACGACGACGGGGCCGACGACTACCTCGACGGAACGGTCGGCGAGATCGCCCGCTGGGCCCTGACCCGGATCGGTGACCCGCGCGCCCTACCGGGCCTGATCGAACAGCTCCGCGCGCAGGAGGAGGAGCAGGGCCGCGGCTACTGCCTGGCCGACCCGAGGCGCCCGGAGGTCACGGACGTCCTGGTCCCGCTGCGGGCCCATGCGGACGTCCTGCTGCCCGCGATACGGGAGGCGATCCGGCAGGGCGGGGCCCGGGGCGGTGCGACCCGCCCGTTCCTCGCGGTGCTGGAGGCATGGGGCGAGGACGCGCTGCCGGCCCTGCCCGACCTCCTGCCGCTGCTCGCGGACACCTGGACCTCCGTCTACGTTCTCCACATCCTGCAGGCCCTCGGGCCGGCCGCCGCCTCGGCCGCACCGGCGCTGCGGACCTGCGAGGTCCTGGACTACCCCGGCAACCACGCGCTGGTGGCCTCGGTCGCCACGCGCATCGGTGGGGACCGTGCAGCGGTCCTGCGGCTGGTCGGCGATGCGGTCATGACGGCGGAGGAACCCCTGTACGGGCCGATCGGCGCCCTGGCCGACTTCGGTTCCGAGGCGGCCCCGTACGCGGACCGGGTCCGGTACGTCATGGAGAACAGCACCCACTGGCCGCGCCTCAACGCCGCTGCCACGCTCTGGTCGATCACGGGCCAGGTCGAACCGACCATGCGGGTCCTGGAGGAGTTCGTGCTGCCGGTCGCCGACGGCGGCGACGGCTTCGGGAACTTCCGGGAAGCACTCCAGGCGCTGATCCGGATGGGCGAGATCAGCCCTGCGATCCGGGCCGCGCTGCTGACGGTCCAACGGTCGGACCGCCGCCTGGGCGCGGAGGGGGGATACCTGATGGTCGATCATGACCGGGAGCTTCGCGCACTGGCCGAACAGGCCCTCGCCTGCCAGGCCCACTCCTGAGCGTTGCACCGGAAGCGTCCGTACCGCCTGTCCTGGACACCGGCGTAGGCCGACGGAAACGTGTCTTGCCGCTGAGGCGGGTGGGTGAGGCGGCCCGAGGCAGACGGCAGCCGACACTGATGCGCCGGGACACGAGGGGTGGAACCCGGCCAGACGTTTTGGAACTACCGGAGACGGGTCGCAGTCCGGACAAGGTCGGCGACGGCTCTGGACCGACTGTGCGGCGGCCAGGCGATCACGGTGGTGACTTTCGGCGCGTCCAGCACGGGCACGGCGGCGAGGTCACCGTGCAGTTGAGCTCGGCACGACTCCGGTGAGACCGCGCAGGCACGGCCGAGCGCGACGAGCTGCAACAACTGCGCGTGGTCGCGGACCTGCGGGCCGGGGCCGGGCGGGTAGGTGCCGTCGGGGTCGGGCCAGCGTGGCAGGGGCAGGCCGGGCAGCCCGGTGATGTCGGCCATGAGCACATGGGTCCGGACGGTGAGCGGATGCCCGGCCGGCAGGACCACGACCTGGCCCTCCGTGCTGAGTTCTTCGGTGTGGAACCCGGCCGTCGAGTCGAACGGCCGGTGCAGTAGCGCCACGTCGGCCCGGCCCTCGCGCAGAAATCGTTCCTGCTCGGCCGGGCCGCACAGGATGACGTCGACGGGGACCGCGCCGGGTTCGGCGGCGTAGGCGTCCAGCAGTTTCGCCAGCAGTTCGCGGGACGCGCTGGCCTTCGTGACCAGGACCAGGCCGGGACGGCCGGTCGAGGAAAGGGCGGCGCGGCGGGTCCGGCGCTCGGCCGCTTCGACCGCGTCGAGGGCCGCCCGGCCCTCGGCCAGCAGCACCGAGCCGGCTTCGGTCAGCGTGACGGTGCGGCCGGTCCGATCCAGTAGGGCTGCCCCGAGTCGGCGTTCGAGCTGCTGGATCGCCCGTGACAGAGGCGGCTGTGCGATCCCGAGCCGCTGCGCGGCGCGCCCGAAGTGCAACTCTTCGGCGACAGCGACGAAGTAGCGCAGTTCCCTGGTCTCCATCCGGCCACGGTACTCCGGATCGATACCTGGAAGGTATCGTCGCCCACCCAATCGGTCTTGGACCCCCGCCGGTCTCCGAGAGCAGCATGGTCCCCATGAGCGAACGAACGATTGCGCTGGTCACCGGCGCGAACAAGGGAATCGGTTACGAGATCGCCGCAGGCCTGGGCGCCCTCGGCTGGAGCGTCGGCGTCGGCGCCCGCGACGATCAGCGTCGCAAGGCCGCGGTGGAGAGACTGCGCGCGGCCGGCGTCGACGCGTTCGGCGTACCGCTGGACGTGACCGACGACGCGAGCGCGACAGCCGCCGCACGGCTGATCGAGGAACAGGCCGGGCGCCTCGACGTGCTCGTCAACAACGCCGCCATCACAGGCGGCACGCCCCAGGAGCCCACCCGCGTCGACCCCGCCACCATCCGCACGGTCGTGGAGACCAACGTCATCGGCGTCATCCGCGTCACCAACGCGATGATGCCGCTGCTGCGCCGCTCCGCCTCACCGCGGATCGTGAACATGTCCAGCAGTGTCGGCTCCCTCACCCGGCAGTCAGGGACCGCTGGTGAGCTGACCACAGGTCCAGTGGCCGTGGCGTACTCGCCGTCGAAGACGTTCCTGAATGCCGTCACCGTCCAGTACGCCCGGGAGCTGAGCGGCACGAACATCCTGATCAACGCCGGCTGCCCCGGCTACGTCGCGACGGACCTCAACGGCTTCCGGGGCGTGCGCACCCCCGAACAGGGCGCGGCCATCGCCATCAAACTCGCGACCCTGCCCGACGACGGCCCGACGGGCCAGTTCTTCGAGGACGCCGGCGTAGTGCCCTGGTGAAGTGCACGGCGGCCATCACCCGCGCCGATGCTCGGGTGCTTGGGGCAACGCTCCGCACCGCTACTGGTTCCACACTGGGCTCACCTCCTCCCACGGGCGCGGGGAGGAGCGGGCGCCGAGACGGCGCTGCGGCCCCGCCTGCGAGAGCTGACCTCCGCAGGCGGAAGGAGGACCCCCTGCCGGCCCACTGCCGGGCGGTGGTTCAGTGCGACCAGAAGGGGTCCTCGTACCTGGGAAGGATGTCGGGGCGCCCGTCGGGCAGGGTCGGCTCGGGGGCATGGGTGCCGAACGGGTCGCGGTCGCGGATGACGGGAACGGGGCCGACGGCGGCTTGGAAGGTGATGTTGCCGGCGGCGCCGACGAGCAGGCACACGCCGTACCCGGCGGGTGTGGAGGCGAACATGGCCGGCTGGCGAGGGTTGACGGCGGTGATCCGGTATCCCCGGGCCTGCCAGCCGCGTTCGGTGATGCCCAGCAGCGCGCCGTACTTGGACGGGGCGACCTTGGTCATGACGTACCGGTCGCGAGTGGCGGTGGCGTAGCCCAGGGAGTGGTCGTCCGGGCCCGCGGTCCGTTCGGTGGACCACGGCCGTCCGTCCCGGTACCTCAGCGGGGGACGGATGGCGGACATCGCCTCGTCGAGGAGCGCGTCGAGTGCGTGGACGGCCTGTTCGGGGGTCATGGGGATGGGGAGGCTTTCGGAACGAGGAGACGGAGAACGGTCCCGCGGGGGCGCGGCGGTCAGACCGACCAGTACGGGTCGTCGTACTTGGGCAGGACGTCCGGGTTGCCGTTGGCCATGACCGGGTCTGGAGTGGGGGTGCCGAACAGGTCCCGGCCTTCGGGTACCGGGACGGGGCTGACGGTGGCTCCGATGTCGATGTTCCCGGCGGGATAGATGGTGATGCTGACGCCGTAGCCCTCCGCCGTGGTGGCGAACAAGGCCTTCAGGTTGGCGGGCCCGGTGGCGATCCGGTAGCCCTTGGCCTGCCAGGTGCCGCGCACCGCGGCCATCAGGGCGTCGTACTTGCCGGGGGCGATCTTGGTCATCACGTGGCGCTCGCGGGCGGCCGCGGCGTAGCCGAGGGAGTGCTCGTCGAGGCCTTTGGAGTACTGCACGGTGGCCTGCGGCCAGGCGTCCCAGTACCGCAGCGCCGGCTGCACGCCCGAGGTCGTCTCCGCCAGCAGGGAGTCGAGCTCCTGCAGGGCCTGGGCGGGCGGGATGAGAGGGCCGGGCGTCTTCCCCCCGCCCTGGCCGGCGCCCGCCCCGGCGCCGGCGGCGCAGGCGGTAGCACCGAGGGCGAGGACGGCGAGGGCCGCCGACAGGCGCAGGGCGGGGCGGGAACGCTGGTTCATCGGTGGTCCTGCCTTGTGACCTGGTCGTACCGTCCGGCCACGATCTGGCCGATGTTGTTGACCGATTCCAGGGTCTTCGAATCCTTCTCCGTGGGGTTGGTCATGTAGTTCGAATGGGAGTCGAATGAGAGTTCCGGCCCGTCGGCGACCGCGAAGCGGTTGGCACCGAAGTCCCCGCTGGCCGGGTCCTTACCGAACCACAGCTGGTTCTCGGGGCCGAACCAGTCGTACATCTTGTCGGCGACGTAGCCGTTGACGACGCTGCCGATCGGACCGGCGATCATGCCCCCCTGCTGCACGCCCTGGATGTCGTTGGCCACACGGCCCTTGGACGGCAGGTGGCTGACCGGGTCGTTCTCCGCGTCGCCCACCCACACGTGGCTGGGGTCGATGTGCAGCTGCGAGGCCCGCTGCGCGCCGGTGCCGGGGGAACCGACGAGGATGATGTCGTCTGCGCCGGTGCCGCCGCTCATCTGCGCGCCCAGGCCCACGGTGGTGGAGCCGTAGCTGTGGGCGAGGGCGACGAGGTGGGCGGGCGGCCCGTCGTGGGTGGCGCGCAATCCGGCCATGAACTTGTCGTAGGCGGCGCCGCCTTTGGCGGCGCGGTCGGTGCCCATCACCTCCAGGGGCCGGGTGTCGCCGTCCTGGAGTTTCTCCAGGCCCGGCGGCGGGTCGTAGCCGAGCCACACCATCGACGCGAACGTGGAGTTGGGATCGGCCTTCTGCGCGGCGTTCAGCACGTTCAGGGCTCGGTCGCCGTCCTTGCCGCCGACGTCGCTGAGCTTGGTTCCCAGCCCCGGCACGTACGCGCTGACGTTCTGCGCGGTGTCCGGGTTCCCGAAGGCCAGGATGCCGCGGCCCTGGCCCTCCTCGCTGATCCCGATCAGGAGCCTGGGGGGCTTCTGGTTCTTGTCCGTCTCCAGACGCGTGCTGATCGCGAGGAAGCCTTGGAGCTTCAGCTTCTCGTCGTCCGTCGGGTTGGGCTTCTGCTGGTACTTGGTGATGAGGTTGGCGAGGTTCAGCCGGTTGGCCCGGTCCCGGGCCACGGCCGGGATGCCGTCGCGCATGCCCAGCAGGTCGGGATGGGTTTCGATGAGCCGCTGTTGCTCGGCTGACGTCAGGCCCCTCCACCAGGAGTTGACCTCGGTGGCCGAGGCACCGGCGGGCGGGAAGCCCGCGGCCATCAGGTCGACGCCCTGCTGAGTGACGGCCTTCAGGTCCGCGGCCGCCTTGTCCGTCTCCAGTCCCGTGCCGTTGCGGGCGCGTTCGGTCAGGGCGTCCAGGAGCCCCGCGATCTTCTGATCGGCATTGCCGGCCTCGGTGACGGCGCCGGATATCCGGTTCGCCAGCGCCTTCGCCTGCTCGGGGATGTTGTACCCGGGGTCGTTCTTCTCGGCCTTCGACGGAGCGGGCCAGGACACTGTCCCGTCATCGGCGACGGTCAGCCCCAGGTTTCCGGCCTCCTGCAACGCCACCTGCAGCTTGGACTGCGCCAGCAGGAAGCTCTCGGAGGCCTCGCGCAGGAGCCCGGAGACCGCCGACATCTCGGTGTGCGCGGCGTCCAGCCGATTGCTGGTGCGCTGCAGTGAGGCGTTGGCGGCGCCGGCGGCGTTGCCGACCCAGTTCGCGTTGAAGACGTGCTTGAGGACCTCGTGCTGCATGTTCTGCACATGCTTGCCGAAGTTGGTGGAGAGGGTGTCGTAGGCGGTGGCCGCCGGCGCCAGGCCGGACAGGTCGGTGTCGCGCAGCTGGGCGAGGGTGACCATCAGCTCGTCCCCTGCGGGAACAGGCCGTACGGCTTCAGATTCGTGGCGCTGTTCTTGTCCGCGTTGCGGTAGTCGGTGGCCGTCTGACCCAGCTTCAGGCCGACCCCGTCGATCTCGGAGGCGAGCTTGTTCAGCAGGTCCTCCCACGCCGCGGTGCAGTTGTGCAGCGAGGCGCCGACCTGCCAGCCCGACAGGGCGGCGACGGCCGTGTCGGAGGGCTGATGGATCGCCTTGAGCTCGCCGGGCATCGCCTCACCGCTTTCCTTGGCGGCCTTGGCCGCCAGGTCCAGGTCCGCGGGATTGACCCCGAACGTCGGTCCGAGCGGCGGCGCGGCGGAGGGGGCGGCGTAGGGCCCTCCCGGCCCGTCCGAGCCTGAGTACGCGTTCATGGACTACGGTCCCCCCCTGTCAGCCGGCCTGCGCCCGCCCATGGATCGGCGTTGTCGTGGCCGCACTGCTGTGCACATGACCGCACGTCCAAGCGAGTCATTCGTACAGGTGAACGTAGCAGACCGCGATCATGACCGATCCGCGCGGACCGCCACCGACGAGCAGGACCGCGCTGCTCGGCGGCGTGCGACAGCGGGCGGCCGACTCCGAGGCGCGGGCAGGGGCGGCCCGAACGCGGGGTACGGCCGGCCCCCGCAGGTGCGGGGCGAACGCGCCCAAGGCCCGCGTCTACGGCTCCTGCCATGCCCACAGACATGGCAATCGCGCCGGGTCCGCCTCAAGACGATCCGCTGCGCTTCCCATGGCAGCCCTCGTGGCCGGCAGGAAGCCCGTGCGGTGGCGGCCGGGTTCCACCCGTACGGACACTCGACGAGGCGTCCGCGGCGTACGTGTTCGGCAGTCGGCCCGGGTGCGCAGCCGTCGCCGCTCACGGCGCTGCCGGCGCGCGCCCCGACCATGGCCGAATATCGGCGCAAATCAGGCCGGTTATGCCGCGATGGTGATCATTTAGGAGTACATGGCGAAAGTACTGAATATTCCCCTGACCTGCCGTCAGGTGTAAGATGCTGAACCCGCGGCTACGTGCCGGGAGCAATATCAATGGGGGCAGGCATGGCTCGTGGATGGGAAGCCGATCCTTCCGCTTCGCTCGAGAAGCGTCTGGGGAAATCCGCGAAAGAACTCGGGACGTCCGAAGGCCGGGACGAATGCCCGGACATCTGGCAGCTCTCGAACGGCGATATCGCCGTGATCGGCCGCGACCTCACCGAGGACTACAGCGGCCGCCTCCCCGACGGTGTCGTCCTGGGTCCGGGCGAGCGGCTCGTCGTCATTCCCGGCCTCATGCTGAGCACGGCGAAAGCGGACATCGCGGATGCCTGATCGGCGGGTCCCCGAGCTGCGGTCCGAGTGGGGCGAGATCCTCGCCCGGCAGGACTACAAGCGCGACTTCCGCGAGCGGGACGCGCGGGTCCGCGGTCGGGACTCCTGGAAGCTGGAGCGGCGCCAGCACTTCGAGGAGCAGGGAAGTGCCAGCTGGGAAGCGGTGCGCAGGGGTGACTGGACCGAGGCGCTGCGCCTGCTCGAGGGCCGGCGCGCGGCGCTGCTCGAGATGGGGCGGGAGGACGAGGAGCGCCGGTCGTTCTTCCACCGCGTCCGAGTGGTCCAGAAGCCGCTGACGGCCTACGTGCAGTGGGAGCTGCACTCGCTGCGGATCCGCGCCGAATGCGGCGAGCGGATCCGTATCGTCGGCGCCGAGGCACTCGCCGATTCCGGGGACGAGGAATTCGGTCCGCTGCCGGAAATCGTCATTCTCGGCGGCCGCACGCTCTATCAGGTCCTGTATTCGGAAACAGGGGTTCCAGTCGGCGCGGTCCGCTACACCGATCCCGATCTCGTCCTCCGCTGGGAGGACTACATCAAGGATCTCTACCGCACCGGCGAGGACGTGCCGACCTACTTCGACCGCGAAGTGGCACACCTCCCTCCGCCCACACAGAATCGGAGTACCGTGGCAGACGGGAACGATGGGAACACCGACGGCCCCGGACGCACGCATTCCGCCGTGTCCGGGTCGTCGACCCACGACCTCGTCCAGGCACGGGACATCAGCGGCGGAATCCATTTCCACCGCGCAGCCGGCCACGACAGCCCCGCCCCGAAGCCCCGCCAGCTGCCCGCCGACGTCCGCGGCTTCGTCAACCGCGTCGACGAACTCCGCGCACTGGACACCGCCCTCACCGGCGAAGCCGCGGACCGTCCCCCAGCCGCCGTCATCGTCATCGCCGGAACCGCAGGCGCCGGCAAGACCTCCCTCGCCCTGCACTGGGCCCACCGGGCCCGCGACCGCTTCCCCGACGGACAGCTCTACGTCAACCTCCGCGGCTACGATCCCGGACGCCCCGTCACCGCCCAGGAAGCCCTCCACCGCTTCCTCACCTCCCTCGGCGTCCCCGCCCCCTCCGTCCCCACCGACCCCGACGCGGCCGCCGCCCTCTACCGCTCCCTCCTCGCCGACCGCCGCGTCCTCGTCATCCTCGACAACGCAGCCACCGCGAGCCAGGTCCGCCCCCTGCTACCAGGCAGCGCCGGCAGCCTCGTCCTCGTCACCAGCCGCAGCCGCCTGTCCGGCCTCGCCGTCCGCGACGGCGCCCGCCGCCTCACCCTCGGCACCCTCCCCGAACCCGAAGCCGTCGCCCTGCTGCGCGCCGTCACGGCCGACCACCGCCCACAGGACGACCCGGACCAGCTCACCGAACTCGCCCGCCTCTGCGCCCAGCTGCCCCTCGCCCTGCGCATCGCGGCCGAACGCGCCGCCAGCATGCCCCACATGGGCCTCGACGACCTGATCGCCGACCTGCGCGACGAATCCGCACTCTGGGACGCCCTCAGCGTCGGCGAGGACGAGGACGCCGACGCCGTCCGCACCGTCTTCGCCTGGTCCTACCGTGCCCTACCCGACCAGGTCGCCCGCCTCTTCCGCCTCCTCGGCCTCCACCCCGGCCCCGACTTCGGACTCCACGCCGCGGCCGCCCTCGCCCGCCTCACCCCCAACCGCACCCGCCAACTCCTCGACTCCCTCGTCGGCGCCCACCTCGTCGAACAGAGCGCACCGGACCGCTACCAGTTCCACGACCTCCTGCGCGCCTACGCCACCGACCAGGCCCAGCGCGAGGACACTCCCGCCGAGCGCCAGGCAGCCCTGCACCGCGTCCTCGACTGGTACCTGCACACCGCCGACGCCGCCCAGCAGTGGCTGCGCCCGGCCGAGGCCCGTCTGCCGCTCGACCCGCCGGCGGACGCAGTCCAGCCGGCCGCCTTCGCCGACTACAACGCCGCCGTGGACTGGGCCGAACGCGAACGCGCCAACCTCCTCCACGCCGTCCACACCGCCTCCGCCGCGGGCGAGGACCGACGCACATGGCAGCTGGCCGCCGTCCTCTGGAACGCCCAGGCCCCCTCCGCACCCGGCACCGACTGGCCCCCGGCAGGCCGCGCCGGCCTCACAGCCGCGCAACACCTCGGCGACGACCGCGCACGGGCCCTGCTGCTCACCGACCTCGGCATGGCGTCCACCCGCACCAGCGCCCTCGACGACAGCCTGGAACACCACCGTGCGGCGCTCGCGCTCTGGCGCGGCCTCGGTGACCGGCTCAACGAGGCGCACTCCCTCAACCTGATCGGCCTGGTCCACCTGCATCGCAGACAACTCGCCGACGCCGCATACCACTTCGAGCAGGCATTCGCCGCGTTCCGGCTCCAGAACGAGGCACAGTGGCAGGCCACCACCCTCGCCAACCTCGCCGGCACTCACTACCGCGCCGGCCGTCTGCCCGAGGCCGCGGCCGCCGTCGACGAGGCGCTGACCGCCCACCGCGCCCTGAAGAACCAGCGCGGTGAGGGCAATGCCCTGCGCCTGCTGAGCGACATCCGCCGCGAGGACGGCGACCCGGCTGGCGCGCTCGCCGCCGCCCAGGCCGCCCTCGACATCGCCCTCAGCCTGCGGGACCACCGGCTCGAAGGCTTCTGGCTCCTCACCCTCGGCGACGCCCAACGCGCCGACGGACAGCACACCGACGCCCTCGAGTCCTACCAGCGCGCCGCCGTCCTCCACCGCCGCCTCGGTGACCGCAGCCGCGAAGCCCAGGCCTGGCACGGCGCGGGCGAGGCCTACCGCCACCTCGACCGCCCCGCCGAAGCCGCCGCCCTCCTCCGCCGGGCCGCCGCCGCCCACCACGACCTCGGCGACACCTGGCACGAAGCCCTGTCCCTTGATGCCCTGGCCGCAGCCTTGGTCTCCGACGACCCGCCAGCGGCGCGACGGCACCGGGAGGACGCACTCGCCCTCCTGACCGGCTACGACGACCCGCGAGCGGCAGCGACACGAGACCGGATCGCGCGGCAACTGGAGACGGGCTGACCGTCAGGCGCACTGGCCGAGCTCAGTGCCGAAGCGGTTTCGCCCACTGGCTCAGGCAGTAGCTGGTAG
This sequence comes from Kitasatospora cathayae, assembly GCF_027627435.1. GTDB lineage: Bacteria > Actinomycetota > Actinomycetes > Streptomycetales > Streptomycetaceae > Kitasatospora > Kitasatospora cathayae. The sequence goes on from NZ_CP115452.1 coordinate 108,369, forward strand.
TGCTTCGGGAACCACCGGGACCGCAGCGTGTTCGATGTTCACGAGGAGCGACAGCACTCGCACTCGCCAATAGCGGTTGCGGGTATCACGAGCTGTTGGGTTCCAGCGGTGCAGATGACTGAGATCGGTGGCCCAGGCGACGACGTCGAGCTCGCCGAATCGGCCCGCGGTGGCGTCGGTGATGGGTCGCGTACCGATGAGTGGCAGATGACGGTCCTTCTGCGACTTCGAACTGACCGGCCGTCGGCTTCGCCCGAACTGACTGTTCGCCGAACTATCCCGCCCATCACGGCCCGGGGTGTGGTGGTCGCCACCACCAGCCGTCGAAGCAGACATACGTACGTGCAACCAGCAGTCAAATGACTGACGCACACGTGCACCGCATAGAGAACAGTTGCATCACTGCGCGAGCAGAAACGCCGGAACGAAATCTTGGAGTCATGCATGAAGTTCCTGTCGGGCAAGCTGCCGAAGACGGCCGTCACCCTCGGCCTCGCCGTGGCCGCGCTGACCGCCGTGCCGGCCACCCCGGCCTCGGCGAGCACGGCCGCCACCGCGGGCTGCACCCGCGCCCTGCGCTTCTACGACGTCCAGGTCCAGGTGGACAACTGCTCGGACGGCTGGGTATGGATGTACACCGGCACCCGCTTCCGCGGAGCCACCGCCTACGCGAAGACCGCCTCCGGCCAGGTACGGGAGCTGCAACTGGGGAAGAACCAGGCCAGCGCGGTGAAGTACGGCGAGCGGGTCACGAGCATCCACGTCTGCGGAAACGACACCGTCGGCTGGTTCCCCCCGATCCCGTTCCGGCGGTGCTCGACGGAAGTCGGCCTGTGAGGACCTCCCCGTGATGACGCCGAAGCGGTCCGTCCAGGGCATGGGCGGACCGCTTCCGCGTCCCTCTCATGCGAGATGGAGATGGCCGCCTCCACGGCTGCGGCCGTCGGCCATACACCAGCGCACCTGGCGGCGCGAAGTCCAGCAGGTCCTTCCGCACGGCGACGGTTTCGTCCGCCGCAGCGCAGGAGGCGGTTGATCCCGCTGGTGCGGGGAGGCCACCGCCGTGCGGTCGGCCAGGAACCATCCCTACTTGCTTTCCGGCGGGTTCGGTGGCGGGGTCGGTAGCCCGGTCGGCTGGGCCTTTGGGCCGCCGATTCCACCGCTTCCGTCGGACGCCGGGTCCTGGCCGTCGTCGCTCGTGGTCTCCTCCGCCTCCTCGGCTGCCGGGATGTCGTCTGGGAGCGGCATGACGGGGTGCATCGGCACCCGGGTCGGGCCGCGGGTCCCACGGCCGCGTTGGGCGCGCCACCGGCCCTGGTCGTCTGGCGGGATCGTGCCGCTCATAACGTCCTCCTCTTGCTGCGGGACCCGTCATCGGGGCGCGGGTGCTCCGAAGGCGTGGGCCTTTCAGGGCTGGACGGCGGGCGGTTGGCCCCCGCAGGTGCGGGGAGGAGGATTCCTGACCTGCGACGTAGCAGCGGCTTTGCCATTTCTTGACTGATGGAATGTTGGCTTGGCGGGTGCTACGGGTGGCCAAATGTGTCATCGCTGACACCGTTGAGCTGTTGAGGAGTCAAGGACCAACTGACATCGTGCCACGCGCACCCGACAGCGTCCTCGGGCGGATCGTTTCCGATTCCAGCGCGGTAAGCAGGAGAGCTGCGGGTCCCCTTGACCCTCAAGGCCTCGAAGAGCCGTGGGTGTCCCACCCCACCATCCAGGAGGGGTGGGACACCCACGGATGCGTCAGCTGCTGGTCGTCAGCAGACGGTTGGCCAGGGCGTCGGCGAGGCGGTAGGCCTCGTCGGCCGAGAGGGTGCGGCAGATGGCGTCTGCCAGTTCCTCGACGTTGTGCCAGTCGACGTTTCCGAGGCCCGCCTGCGGGGCGGCGGCTGCCGGCTTCTCGCGCTGCTCCGGCATCGGGAGCGGCTCGGAATTTTCCGCGGAAAATCGGTCGGGGCTCGAAGCGGGTTCAGTGCTCGCGGACGGAGCTTGCGGGGCGGCGGACTCCGGCCGGGGTGCCGCGGGAGCCACCGGCTCCGCCGCCTCGGCGACCGCCTCGGCGACCGGCTGGGCAGCGGGCGCAGGTGTGAGCACCGGCTGTGGAGCCGGCGCAGCAGGAGCCACGTCGGCGGGGGCTGCCTTGGCCGCAGCCTTCGCCTCCAGCCTCGCCGCCCGCTTCGCCGTCACCGCGTCGGCGTCGGCTTGGAGCAGCTGCTCCAGCTCCGCCGTCTGCTCGGCCAGGGACATCTCCTCGATGCCCTTCACCGAACCCAGACGGCGGGCGACGTTGATGGAGACGCCCTCCTCGCCGCGCGCCTTGGCCCGCACCTGGCGCTGTAGCTCAGGGTGGAGCTTCAGCAGGTTCTTGCGGTGCGAGATCCAGCTCTGGGACCAGCCCTCCGCCTCGGCGGCCTCCTTGGCGGTCGCGTACTGCGCCACGATGAGCAGGACCGCGTTGGCCTCCTCGATCGGGTCGAAGTCCTTGCGCGCCATGTTCTCGTCGAGCGCCGCCCGCAGCAGGGTCGCCTTGGACTCGGCCACCGAGTCGTCGACGACGACCAGCAGCTGCTCGCGCCCGTACAGCTGAGCGGCGGCCCGACGGCGGTTGCCGTTGACGACGACCACGTCCTCCGGGCCCGCGCCCAGCGTCTGCCGGTCCTCGGGCCACAGCCGGAGGTAGGCGGCCGGGGTGACGGCGAGGCAGCTCTGCAACTGGCGGTCCTTGATGCTCGCCAGGTCGGAGAGGTCGCCCAGTTCGTCACGCGGGTTGCGCGGGTTGGGCAGGCAGTTGGCGGTGGGGATCCACCGGGCCGGGGCGTCCTTGGCACTGTCCACACCCGGGGCGTCGACGACCGGGTCGGCGGCCATCGAGGCGAAGGAGACGCGACGGCCTGCCATCAGCGACCCCCGTAACCGAGCTCGAGGGACAGCCGGAAGAAGTCCTCGCGGGCCCGGTAGGCGGTTCCGCTCTCCTTGTACTGGGTGACGACCGTCCCCTCGGCCACCGCTCGGGAGTGGATCTTGTACCGGCGCAGGACGGTCTTGGCGCGCGGCCATCCCCTCGCGGCGATGTACGCCTCGGTGTCCTCGAGGTCGGCACGGCCGTCCCGGGGGTCCCAGTTGTTGACGACGACCCGGTACGGGATGTCCATCGGCTCGATGACCTTCTGAATGGTCCGCGCCGTGGGGTCGAAGCACAGCGGCTCGGTGATCATCGGGACCAGGACGTCGTCCGCGATCTCCAGTGCCCGGCGCAGGATCTCCTCGTCGGCCAGGGTGCCCGGCGTGTCGATGAAGATGTGCTCGTACTCGTCCTTCGCGCCGAGGACGTCGAAAGTGCACGCCGCCAGGTTGACCGTGGTGGTGGTCTTGCCGACGCCGCCCTTCTGGTTGGCGATCACGTGGATCTTCGCGCCGGTCTTCTTGAGGTGGACCAGCTGATCGGCCTGGTCGTGCGCCGCCATGAAATCGAAGGGCAGGTTGTCCCCCACCCGCTCGGCCCAGACGACCGCGGACCCCTGGGGGTCGGTGGACACGACAAGCACAGATGGCTTCATGATGTTCCGTTCTCTCCGTGGGCTTCCCGGGCGGTTCGCCCGGTACTGCGGACGCCCGCCGCTCAAAGCCGTGGGCGGCGGACTGGGACAGCATTCCAGATGATCGACTCGGAGCCTGACGCGACCCGCGTGTGTTGGAGCACGACTGGCGCCCCCACGCGCCTGGTTTTCCGGAGAAACGCTGCTGTTCGTCTGGCGGGCTTCCTGAATTTTCGGTTTCCGGTGTGTGGCGATGCCTGGGCTGCAGAGGGGGGAATGGATGATCGAGAACCGCTGGCTCGCGATTGTGATTGGACGGTATGGCGTTCGCGAAGTCACTTGATTTCCAATGGATGCGGAGTTGTGAGGGTTCGGGACTTGAGGTGTTGGATGCCCGGAGGCCGGGGGCGCATGGCACTATGTCCCAGTGTTGTCTGACGGCCCAATAGGCTGGTGTGGGCTGGCTGATCACGTTTGACCCGGCAGACATGGTCAAGAAGTT
>NZ_CP115453.1 GCF_027627435.1 Kitasatospora cathayae
CCAACGTCGCGCGCTCGGCTCAGCGGCGAAGCGCCTCGGCGTGCTTCTTGATCGCACTCATCCGAGCCCGCCACTCCGGCCCCTCGCGGTGATCGGCGTGCGCCGTCGTCTGCGCGGCGTGCTTCCGGTAGTGGAGGCCTGGGACGTCGATGAAGAAGCCATCGGCCATGACGTCCAAAGCCATCAACAACGCGGTGTCCTCGCTGGCGGGCAAGGCCATCCATCCGCCGGCCCGGGACAGCAGTTCCTGCCGCACACACAGGGTTGCCGGGTGAACCGCAGGTCGGTGGGTCGTGGACCAGTAGTCGTACAGCTCGCCGCGGGGGAGGACCCCGTGTTCGGGATCGCCGAGGGTGTAGTGCACCAGCTGGCCGGAGGGCATCAAGTCCAGGACCTTCGAGACGGTCCAGCCGACCTTGGGGTGGGACATCAACACCTCGATGTCCCGCGCGAGGGCACCGGCTGGCAGTACGTCATCAGCGTCCAAGACCTTCACCAGCTCGCCCTCGCTCCTTCCCCACGCCATGGTTCGGGCTACGCCGGGCCCGCCACGACGGTTGCCGCTCGGCTTCACGCGATGGTCCTGGAGCAGCTGGGCTGGTACTTCGCTGCCGTCGCCGCCGTCGACCTGGATCAGCCACTCCCACGTCCAGCCGTCAGGCAAGGTCTGAGCGGTCAGCCCGGCGTAGGCCTCGGGCAGGAAGCCCAGGGCAGGCTCATGCACTGGCGTGACGATCGAGATCAGGCTCATCAGTCCTCCCACCGGTCCAGAGGCACCGTGTAGCGGAACTCGGTTCGATCGCCGGGCAGCACGACGTGGGAGTACTCCACGACCTCCCCGGCAGTAGATCGGCTGGTTTTGTCGAGCAGCAGCACCGGGCTGCCAGCCGGGATGCCGAGGTGGCGGGCCTCATCGGGCGCCGCCAAGCGGGTCCGGATGCCGTCCTCGATCTCCGCGATCTCGATTCCGATCGTGCTGAGCTGATGGTGAGTACCGCCAGGCCAGGGCTCGCGAGAGCTGTCGAGAAGATCGGGATTCCTGGCCGCGACCGCGTGGACGAGGTAGGAGTTGATCAGCGAGAGTGCGATCGGGGACCCCGGAGTGCTGTGCCAGTAGTGCCGGTGGAGCATCAGGGTGCCAGGCTCGACACCGAAACGGGCGGCAACCTCCTGGTCGGCCGGCACGGCGTTGAACGCGGCGTGGCACTCGACCTCGTCATGGTCCAGACCAGTGTCCTTCTCGACAACGCCGTTGTTGCGGCGCTCGCCATCGCCTCGCTTGGCCAGCTGCTTCTCCCAGTTGTACCGGTCCTGGTGCCGGCGGATCTGCTGGGGCGGGCGGCGGCGGACCGTTGTGCCGTGACCACGAGTGGTGGTCACGAGACCCTCGGCCTCCAGCGCGCTATAGGCCGCCATGACCGTGGTCTTCGACCCGTGCCCCTGGGCCACCAACTCTCGGATCATCGGCAGCTGATCCCCGGGGCGGTACTTGCCCTCGGCGATCTCGTTCGCGAAGTGGTCGGCTACCTCGCGCCACTTCGGCTTCTTCGGTGACATGGGTGATCTTCCTCCTTGTGACGCTCAGTAGAGCATAGTCCCGGGACTGCGGCAATTGCAGTCCCGGGAAAACGCGAAGTCCCGGGACTGTTGACAGTCTCGGGACTTCGCTGTCATTGTCATCCATGTCACCGCAATCCCGGGACTGCGAACGGGATCTGACGGTACATCCATGCCGAAAACCGGCACGGCCCCGGGCTTTCGCCAGCGTCTAGTCCACGCCGGCACCCGGGGCCGCTCACGGACCATCACTTTTCAGGGAGCTGATCCGCGTGTCCATCCTGCCCTCTTCCGCCCCGAAGCACCGCACCCCCGGCCGCTCGTTCGGCGCGATCATCGCGGCCGAGACGCTCACCGACGCCCAGGCCTGGATCGACGAGGTCGGCGGCGGCGCCCGCTCCCACCGCCTGGCCCTGCTGGCCGACATGCTGCTCGCCGCGAACCCCGAGCTGATCGAGTCGGAGGAGGACGTGGACCCGGACGCGGCGGCCGACCTGGCGGTCGAGACCGTGATCCAGCGGCTGAACGACGAGAAGGCCCGCGCCGAGCGCGAGGCCGAGCTGGACGCGTGGACGCCGTCCGAGGCCAAGGCCGTCGCCGCCGCCTCGCCGTGGCGTAACGGCCCCCGCTGGGTCACCCGCTCCGGCCTCACCGGTAAGTCGGCGTCGGCCGGGACGGCGGTGCGGTCGTGAAGACGCTCCTCGCCTCCCGCCCGGTCAGCCCGCTGACCGCCCGCCGGATCCACCTGCTCCTCGGCCTGGCCGGGATGCTGTGGATGCTCGGCGTCACCCTGCCGGTGCCGGTGCGCCTGGTCCTGGTCCCCGTCGTCGCCGTCCTGCTCTACCTGCAGGGCGTCGCCGAGGCGGACGCCCCGGTCGTCACCGTCCGCACCCCGCGCACCACCGGCCCGACCGGGGGTGCCCGGTGAGCGCCGCCGACCTGAGTACCGCGATCAGCGTTCTGGCCTGCGTCCGCCCGCTCGCCGCGGTGCTGGAGGCCAGCGAGCAGGACACCACGGACCTGCGGATCACCGCCTCGGCTAAGGGCGGGATCTACATCGAGGTCACCCCGGACGTCGGCGACGAGGCCGACCGCCTGCTGACGGTCGAGCGGATCGCGGCGGAGCTCGGCATCGTGCCGCAGCTCGTCGAGATCGGCGGCCGGCACTGGTACCAGGCCGAGACCGACCCCGAGACGGACGGCACCGCGATCCAGGTGTTCGCGCTCCTGGCCCGGGTCCCGGACGGGGGCCCGAGGTGACCCGCCGCCAGCGGGCGCTGCTGATCGCCGAGGAGGCGATGGTGCGCCTGCACGGCGAGCCGATGTTCTGGCGCGACCGCGACCTCGCCGACCGGCGGGACCTGATTCGCCGGGTCGACGACGAGCTCGCCCTGATCGAGACCACCACCCGCACCGGCGCGGCCCCGGCCGCGCCCGCCCCGGAGAGGAGGGCCGCCTGATGACGACGATGATGCCGCCCCCGCAGATCAACGGATTCACCCGGACCGACGCCCGCGCGGTCTCGAAGGCCGCCGCCGCCGAGGCGAAGGCCCGCGCCGACGCGATGGCCGCCGACGCCCTCGCGAAGGCCGGCCAGGCCTCGCACCAGGCGGTGATCAACGGCCTGGAGGCGGAGGAGGCCCGGCAGAAGCTGCGGCTCGCCCAGGCCAAGGCCGACGCTCAGATCGGCCAGATCCAGGACGGGGTGAAGGAGAAGAAGACGAAGGCACGCCGGGAGGCGTGGGCGCGGCGCCGCCAGGCGCTGGCCGGGCAGGCCCCCCTGATCGTCGCCTCGGTCCTGGTCGCCGCGCTCGTCGTCATCTCCGTGTACTTCGCGTGGGACGGCCAGGCGGCCGGCTTCCGCGACAAGATGCACGCGGCGGCGAACCTGGTGCCGATGGTCACCGAGGGCGTCACCTGGACCATGGCCGCGCTCGCCTTCTACGCCCACGTCAAGGGCAGGCCAACGCTGAAGTACCGGCTGGTGACCGCACTCGCCGCGATCGTGGCGGCGGCGCTGAACTACCAGCACCACAAGGCGGAGGGCACCGGAGAGGTCTATGCCATCGCCAGCCTCAGCGGAGTGTTCGTCTGGGAGCTGTTCCTGAGCCTGCTGATGAAGGCGAAGGAAGGCCGGCCGATGGCGGAGGTCCGCGCGGACCTCGCCCGTACCCTCGCCCACCCGGTCATCGCGCTCGCCGCCTGGCGGATCCGGGCCATCGCCCACGGCTCCATTACGGCCGACGCCGCGTGGGCCGAGGCGTGGGACCAGTACCACGCGCCGACCCTCGGCGTGACGGCCCGACGCGAGCGCCGCCGGCGCAAGAACCGGGCCCGGCTGCAGGACGCGATGCTCGCCGACACCGGCCTGCCCGAGACCGCCGACGACACCGACACAAACGTCACCGACACCGAGGACGTGACGGAACTCGGCGTCTACACCGACGAGCCCGCCGCCCCGGCCCGAGCGTCGGCACTGTGGCTGCCGGGCCTGGACGGCTGGGTGGAACCGACGGTGAAGCCGACGGCCAAGCCCGACGTGCACGCACCGAAACCGCAGGTCAACACGCCGATCCCCCCTACCGAAAAGGCCCCCGAGAAGGGCCCTGGGCGGGCCCCTGTCCGTCGGCAGTCGGCCATCGCCCGCGCGGCGGCCCGACACACCGCGAAGAAGGCCCAGAAGGACGCCGACGCCCTCGCCGCCAAGCGCGACAAGGCGCGCGCCGACATCGCCGCTCTCCTCAACCGCGGCGAGAAGCCGTCCCCGGCTGCCCTCGGCAAGGCCTACGGGCTGAGCCCTGACTGGGGCAGCAAGCAGATCAAGGCCGTCGAGTCCGACCCGACGGCGTACGGGGTGACGGCATGAGCCACGCCCGACACCTCGACCCGACGGGCGAGCGGTACGGCATCCCGACCTGGCCGTTCCGCATGGCCCCCGCCGGCTACGCCACCCGCCGCCAACTCCGCAAGCAGGGGCTGCGCCCGGGCGGCCAGCCGGTGGCCGGCCAGCTCCTGTGGAAGTCGCGCAAGGCCTGCCGCTCCGGCGGCACCCGCGCGGCCTGGCTCTACCGCGTCGACCTCGCCAAGCCGGTGCGCCCGATGACCCCGGGCAAGGCCGCCGGCCTGGAGGCCGCGATGCGCAAGCGCCGCACCTGCCCGGACTGCGGCCAGGTCAAGGACTACTGCATCCCGCGCTCGCTCGGCGCCTGCGTCGACTGCGCCGACACCCCCGCCGCCTACGCGGCCTGACAGATCAGCGCCACCCCTGTTCTTCCCCTCCACACCGGCGGGGCCGGTCCCGCCTGCCAGCAAAGCCCGGCCCCGCCGCACTCCCCAAGGAGCACATCAAGCATGACCGAGATCCTGGACCACAGCGTCCTCCCCTCCACCGACCCCGACCTGATCCGGCACGCCGCCGAGCTCGTCGTCTCCACCCAGTTCGGCTCCCCGAGCATGGTCCAGCGCAAGCTGCGCCTGGGCTGGGCACAGGTCCAGGACCTGTTCGCCCAGCTGGAGGCCGCCGGCGTCGTCGGCCCCGCCGACGGGGGCCGGGCCCGCGAGGTCCGCTTCCGCACCGACCAGCTCACCGACGCCCTGGCCGCCGTCGAGGCCGCCCCCGCCGGTATGGACGCCGACGTGCTGCCCTTCCCCGGCCCGCGTGTCGACATGACCAAGCCCGCCCCGGCCGGCGGCGACGAGGACGACCAGGACGACGACTTCGAGGACACCGCCGACGAGGAGGACGACGAGGTCCTGGAGGGCGATGTCTACCTCGCCGACGAGCTGGTGCTGGAGGACGACCCCGAAGGCGACGCCCCGTGGATCAACCCCATGCTGCTCACCAAGGAGGGCCGCCGCGCCCGCGCCCGCTACCTGCAGCGCCGCGGCCGCCGCAAGCTGCGCCGCTGGGTGAAACGCCAGACCACGGTGCGCGGCGTCGTCCCGTCCGCGTGGCGCGGCGGTCGGCGCATCCAGGGCTGGGTCGTCGGCACCGAGGGCGCCACCGCCCGCGCGGCCGAGCAGCACGCCAAGATGCTCGCCACCCACGCGTCGAAGGCGACCCGGCAGGCGAAGTTCGCGCTGCGTGACCGCGACGCGAAGCGCAAGGCCGCGGACAAGGCCGGCCAGGACGCGCGGCTCGCGCTCGTCCAGGCCACGGCGATGAAGACGGCCGCGCACAAGAAGATCGGCATGCGGGCGACGTTGGCCCTCAGCCCGTTCGCCATCGCCGACCTGGCCGCCTACGGCTACGAGGGCGGGCTCGGGCTGGCGGCTGCGGCCCTGGTGAACATCGCGGTCCTCGCCTACGGCGGCCGCACCCCGAACCTGGACGCCGAGGGCCTGGAGGCGCTGGAGCGCGAGGAGCTCGGCATGCCCGAGAAGTTCGAGCTCGGCATGACGGTGCGTCACTTCGAGCAGATGCTCCACCAGGCGCTGACCGAGGATCTCGGCATCGCCATCCAGGCCCTGCGGATCAAGCCGCAGGCCTGGGGCTTCGAGGTCGACATCACGTTCCACCGGCAGACCCCGGCCGCGCTGTCCGCAGGCCTGGACAAGCTGGAGGCGTGCCTGCCCGGGGTGCGTACCAACAGCATCCTGCTGCAGCAGTCCGCGCAGGCCCGTAACGAGGCGACGCTGCGGATCCCGGGCGAGGACCCGTGGCGGGCGGTGCCGGAACTGCCGTACCGGGCGCCGAAGTCGGTGAGCACCAAGACCCTGCACACCGCGCAGATCGGCGCCGACATGTCCGGCCGGCCGCTGGCCCTGCCCGGCAAGCGCACCTCGGTGGGCGTCGTCGGCAAGCCGCGCTCCGGCAAGTCGACGATGCTGCGCGCCATGGTCGACGCGCTGACCGCGTGCGACGACCGGATCATCGTCGGAATCGACCTCGGCAGTTACGGCGCCGGGTTCGGGCCCTACACCAAGAACCTGCACGCGCTCGCCCGCACCACGCGCGAGGCGCGCCGGGTCCTGGAGTGGGCGCTGGCGATCGGCCAGAACCGCCCGCGGCTGTTCAACAAGCTGGGAATGGGCCTGAACTGGGAATCCAGCCGCGAATTCCCCGGAATCACCATCATCACCGACGAATTCCCCGCACTCGTTCAGGCCGCCACGGTCGAGGCGCAGCAGGTCCAGGCCGCGCGCAAGGGCATGAAGGCGGAGGAGCTGGAACTGCTGCCGCCGTTCATCCGCCTGGACGACCTGCTCCAGCTGGTCCACCTCACCAGCGCCAAGAGCGACGTGGTGGAGGTCGTGGCCTCGCAGGGCTACACCAAGGACCGGATCAAGAACAACACCTGGGTGAGCGAGTTGCCCGCCCAGCTGATGTGCGCCTGCGACCGCGACGACATCCTCCTGATCGCGGGCGGCGGGGCGATGGCGGAGGGGTGGCGGCCGGACCGGCTGCTGCCGGCCATGGGCGACCACGTCAACGACGCTGGCGTGGCGTACGCGATGGCCGGCGCCGCCTACTGCGAGCCGATCCCCTACCGGGCCTGCATCCTCAGCGACGAGGAGGCCGACCGGCGCGCGACCGAGCGCCTGGAGGCCGGGCTGCCGGAGCTGGACGAGCTGTCTGCCGCGTTCGTCACCGACGACCTCGCCGACCTGCGCGGCTACCTCGCCGACCAGTACGACGAGGACGAGGACGAGGCCGCAGTGCCCGCGCTGATCGCCCTCGCCCGCGAGGCCTTCGAGATGGCCGGCGACCCGGCCGGCCTGACCGCGCCGGACCTGGCCGAGCACCTGGGCAAGCTCGACCCCGACTGGGAGCTGGACGCGTTCGCCGACCAGGGCGACCCCGCGGCCGCCCGAGTGGCCGCGCTGCGCGCGGCGATCAAGGCCGTGCTCGACCCGCGCGGCGAGGAGTGGAAGACGGACTCCTTCCGGCCCGCGCCGGGCGCGGGGACGGTCAAGGGCTACCGGCTGAAGGACCTCAAGGAGATCACCGGCGAGGCCTGAGCGGTCCGAATCCGGTCCGGAACAGGGGAGGAACACGCAGGTCAGCGGGGTGCGACCCGCCCGGAACAGGGCGGAACGCCCCCGCTGGCCCCGGAACTCGTTCCGCCTTCGAGGGGTGCTGTTCCTCCCTGTTCCGCCGCTCTGACCTGCGCGTTTCCGGCTGTTCCCGCCCTGTTCCCGCCCGAAAGATCACGAAAGGTCCGATTGTGAACCGTGAGTGGCCGAGCGGGCCTGACCCGCTCAACGCGCTGCACCGGGTGATCACCGAGCGCCGGTTCCGCTACCTGGAGCAGGACCCGGAGTACGTCCCCTGGGCCTGGTCCGGTCCGCTCGACGGATGGGTCGTGCAGGTGCTCTCCTGCCCGGTCTGCCTGGCCGAGGAGGGCCTCGACCTCTCCCTGATCGAGTCCACCGACCCCGAGGTGGTCGTGCGCTGCCCCGAGTTCCACGAGTGGTCCGAGCCGCGGCTGATCCGCGAGCACTTCATCGGCTACAGCCGTTTCCGGTTCCTGCCCGAGCCGGACCCCGACTGGGCCTGGCTGCTGGAGGCCGGCTACGGCGAGGAGCCCCCGCCGCCGGTCGACTACTGGGCGGAGGGCCGCGAAGCCGCGGTGGTCCTGAGCAAGTACTTCGCCAATCGGGCCAAGCGGAAGATCAAGGCCAAGACCACCGGCCGCCTCAAGAAGGCCGTCCGACAGGGGCGCCGGAAGGCCGGTCGGGCCGTCACCGACACCGCCCGCGCCGCCGGACAGAAGGTGCGCGAGCGGATCGTCGGAGACGACGACGTCCTCGAGGACGAGCTCCCGGACGACGAGCTCACCGAGCCCGGCGACGACCAGGAGCACATCGACGTCCCGTCCTACGCCAAATACCGCAAGGCGCTGGGCATCCCGGCCTCCAAACGCGGCCCGCGATGCCTGGTCTGCTCCGACACCGGCCGGATCACCGCCCCCGGCGTCGACATCCCGTGCACGGAGTGCGCCCCGTCCCGGCCGAGGAAGTCCCGCTCCGACCAGGCCGGCGCGGGTGGAGGCGCCCGGGTGGGCGGCCCGGGCCTGTACACCACTGGCGACATCACCGGCTCGGTGACCAACACCGGCGGCCGCCCGCTCGACCTCGGCGCCATCCGCCCCCGCACCGGCTACCGCCCCGGCGCCCACTCGGGCGTGCGGGCCGGCGGCCGCATCACCGGCAACGTCCAGACCCAGACCACCACCGAGGAGTGAACGTGCACCAGCTCGCCGCCGCCGACACCCAGCTCCACATGTCCGTGCCGCTCGTCCTGGGCGGAGCCGTCGTCGTCATGGTCTGGAAGGGCGGCCTGCGCTGGTGGCAGGCCACCATCTGCGTCGCCGCCGGCCTGGCCATGGCCGACTCCTCCATGGGCGGCCCCGGCCGCCACCTGATGTCCGCCGTCTTCGGCTGGGTCAACGGCCTTCCCTTCTGACTGACGTGCCCTTACTCCCCAGGAAGGACCCCCGCCATGATCCGCGCGAACCGTGCCGTCCACTGCCCCGAGCGCCGCCGCTACGTCGACACCGCCCGCGCCACCAGCGCCGACGGCCTGATCGACAACATCGCCGTCGAGCGCGCCCTGAACGGGGAGCCGGTCGACGGCCTGACCGAGGCGGAGCAGCGGCTCGCCGCCCGCCTCCTGCACGTCAACCACACCGCGGTCGCGGAAATCGCCCGCCGGATCGGCGTTGGCGAGACCCGGGTGAAGACCTGGCTGGGCCTCAGGAAGCCCGCTGGCACCCGGTGCGCCTCCGAGCGCGCCCGCACCACCTGACCCCGAAGGGAGCCGCCCCTTGGGCGTGCGCTACCTGATATCCGAGCCCGACGAGCCGACCTGGTGGGAGAAGCACAAGCCCACCGTCTACGCCGTCGTCGGACTCGCCGCAGGCGTCTGGCTGGCCTCCGCCGGCGGCCACGGCAACAGCGCCCCGGCTGGCACGGGCACCTCGCCCACTCCGAGCATCACCGCCTCGCCGTCCGGCCGCTGACCAGCCAGAACACCAGTAAGGCCAATTGAATGTTGGCCAACGCTTGACGTGCCAACAATGAGTTGGCATTCTGAATGTGCGGGGCCGGACCGGCCCCGCACCCCGAACCGGGAGAACCCGTTATGACCACTCGCACCCTGAACGCCGAGCACACCGGCCCGGTCACCCTCGACCTGGACCTGCCCGCCGGCAGCATCACCGTCCGCGCCGAGGCCGGCCGCGAGCGCGCCGAGCTGACCATCCGCACCGCCGACGAGACGGGCCCCTCGGCCGACGCGGTCACCGCCGCCGTCCTGCGCTGGGAGACGCGCGGTGCCATGGTCGCCCAGGTGAACAACACCGGGGGGACCGGCTTCACCTCCGTTGTCCGGGGCAACCGCGGCACCACCGTCGTCCAGAGCTTCGGCAACGTCCCGGCCGGCGCCTCCATCGTCGGCCTCCAGATCGACGGCGACCTCAGCTTCGTCGGCGGCCGGATGATCGTGAACGGCCAGGTCATCAACGCGGGCTCGGGCTCCACGGTCCGCATCGGCGACTCGCCGATCGAGATCATCGCCGCCGTCCCCGAGGGCAGCACGGTCATCGCCCGCACCCGCTCCGCCGATGTCACCGCCGACGGCGCCTTCGCCGCCGTCAACGGCCGCACCCAGTCCGGCGACGTCCGCCTCGGAACGGTCGAGCGGACCGTGGTGGAGACCCAGTCCGGAGACGTCATCATCTACCGCAGCCAGGACGCCAACATCAGGACCCAGTCCGGTGACGTCCGCCTCGGCCGCACCGACCTCGTCCAGGCGAACACCCAGTCCGGCGACATCAGCGTCGCGGACTTCGGCGGCACCGCTCACCTCAAGACCATGAGCGGCGACGTCAACGTCCACGCCACCGCCGGCGGCAACCTGACCGTCCGCACGATGTCCGGCGACATCGGCGTCACCGCCACCGACGCCGCGCTCGGCGACGACCTCGACGTCCAGGCGAACAGCATGTCCGGCCGGGTGCGCACCCCTCAGCGCCAGGCCGCCGGCAGCACCCCGCGCCGCCGCCGCGACTGACTCCGCCCCGGGACGGCCGCCCAGCCGGCAAGCATCGTCGGCCGTCCCGGGCCACCCGACCCGCTCCAAGAAGAGCAGGGAGGAGAACCCATCGTCCCTGATCCGACCAGGAGCCCGCACATGGCCACCGACAACACCGACAAGGCCGCCAAGGACGCGGCCCGCGCCGCCGCCAAGAAGCGGCTGACCGAAGCCCTCGCCCAGCGCGAGGCGGACCACGCCGACGTCGAGACCGCCTTCTGGACCAAGGTCCGCGACGAGATCGACTCCGGCGCCCTGCGCCAGGTCGACGCGGTCGACGCGCTCGGCTTCACCCGCGAGTACATCCGCAAGCAGCTCAAGAACCTGCCCGAATAGAGAGGACAGCAGGTGGACCTCACCCCGTACGAAGGCGAGTCCTGGCTCCACAAGCCCGGCAAGGACATGACCGAGGACGAGCTGATCCGGGCCGCTGTGGCCCACGACGAGGCCGGCGAGTACCGGCACGCCGAGATCTACATGAACATCCGGATCCGCCGCTTCATCGACCCGACCTGGGACCCGGACGGCATCTACGGCACCGAGGAACCGCCCGCCTGCTGACGGCCCGCCGTGCCGCACCGACCCCCGCCACCAGCGGGAGCCGGTGCGGCGCGGGGGACCGGACAGCCCGGCCCCGCCTGCCACCAGGGGGTTCCGTGAGCACCACCACCCCGCCGGCCCCGGCGGCCGCCAAGAAGACGGCGGCCAAGAAGGCCACCACGAAGAAGGCCCCGGCGAAGAAGACCACCGCCCCGGCCAAGCACCCCGCCAAGAAGGCCGCCGCCCACGCGCGGCCCGCGAAGAAGACGGTCCCGGCGCAGCGCACCGGCACCAAGCCCGCCGTCAAGAAGTCCCCGGCGAAGAAGACGAAGAAGAAGGCCCCGGCCAGGAGCATCGGAGCCCGGGCGATCCACGCGGCCCGCTTCGCCTGGGAGCACCCGTTCCTCGCCCTGGTCGGCACCACCGCCGTCGCCGGGACCGTGCTCTACCGGGGCGTCCTGCGCCCCGCCGGCCGGGTCGTCCGCTTCACCGGCCGGGCCGGCCTCGCGGTCGGCTCCTGGGCCTGGGACACCGGCCGGGCCTACGCCATCCGGCGTCGCCGCTCGGCCCGGCCGCTCACCACCGGCAAGCACGCCAACTGCCGCCGGTGCAAGGGCACCGGGACGCTCCCGCGCCACGACGCCCACGGCCGCTTCCTCGGCTCCATCAGCTGCACGGGCTGACGGATCGCCGTGCCGCACCGCCCCCACCTTCGGGGCCGGTGCGGTGCGGGGGACCGGACAGACCGGATCACCCGCCCACCAGATCGGAGATACCACATGGCCGACCACTACGTCCCGGTGCCGATGCCCGGCCACCAGGTCCAGCCGGCCGCCTACTACCCCGCAGCCAGCCCGTACGGCACCCAGCTGCCCGGCGTCGTCCAGCAGCCCGGGCAGATGCCGTACTACGCCGCCCCGCCGCAGGTCATCGTCATGCAGCAGCCGCAGCAGGCCAGCGAGCTCGGCCCGATCACCCTGCGCCTGGTCCTCGCGGCCGGCGCCGGGGCCGGGGCGGTCTCCGCCCTCGTCCTGCTCGGCCCGATGCTCATCAGCCTGCTGCAGACCCTGGCCATCACCGGCCTGGTCATCGCCGTTCTGGCGGTCGTGGTCCTGCGCAGCTTCAACGAGTACAAGACCGGCCGCGAAGCCGGCCAGGTGGCCAAGGCCCAGGTCGGCGCCGCCTTCGCCCAGCGCAAGGCCCGCCGCACCCGCCGCGCCTGACGGACCGCCGTGCCGCACCGGACCCCCGCAGCCAGCGGGGCCGCCGATGCGGTGCGGGGGACCGGACAGTCCGGACCCGCCTCTCTCGAGAGCGAGGACCTCGTGACCAAGCACTCCACCCGCGCGTACCGCGCCCGCGCCGCCGCCGCGTTCCTGCTCGACTCCCTCGCCGACGGCGTGTACGTCGCCGCCGTCCTGGCCGCCGGCGCCCTGGGCGTCGCGCACGTCGTCCCGATCGGCGGCCACGCGGTCGCCGACCTGACCTTCCCCGCCCTCATGGTCCTCGTGACGGCCTTCGTCGGCTGCGGCCACATCCTGCGGCACGCCCTGGGGACGCTGGCCGACCTGGTCGACCCCGTCACCGAGAACATCTACGAGCTCCCCACCGCCGCCTTCACCACCCACGAGCACGACAGCGCCGACCCCGGCGTCTACGAGACCGAGCACGACGGCACCTGGCCGGAGGCCATCGACTGGGCGGCCGAGGCTGCGGTCGCCGTCGGCCAGCTGCGTGTCGACTTCTCCCAGCCCGACGCCGACCTGGACGACCTGCTCATCAGCCTCCAGGCCTCGCGCCTGGTGCGCGAGCTGCACGACCTGCTCGTCCGCGCCGCCGAGCAGTACGGCGCCCGCGGTGAGCGGGGCGACCAGGAGGAGGCCGCCGCGCTGCGCGAGGCCGCCGTCTACGCCGACATGGCGGCCATGACCCTCGGCGACAAGCCCGAGCGGACCGTCCGGCCGCGGGTGGCCCCGCCCGCGTACCACGGCGCCGGCGCTGAGGACGACGAGCTGACGTTCTGACTACGCCCCGGGGCGGCCGCCACGCTGGCCGGCACACCGGCCGCCCCGGGCTCTCCCATCCCGCACGAAGCGACAGGAAGGCCACCATCATGTCGCCGCCAGGGACCAGGAGACCACCGCCTTCGCCCCACAACTGACCACGGGCCGGACGAAAACGCCCTGGCCCTCACATCAGACCTGTTGCCCCTAACAGGTCCAACCCCTGGAGAACACCATGACGTTCAATGCCGGCGACGAGGTCCTGATCGTCAGCTGCGAGGACGACCCGCGGGCGGTCGGCCGGACCGGCGTGATCGTGGACGAGGTCCCGCCGGGCCCGCTCACCGAGGGCCGCTGGACCGTCGCCCGAGTCGGCTGGCTCATCGGCAGCGTCCTCTGCCACGCCCACGAGCTCACCCGCACGGGCCGCTGACGAGCCGTTCCTGCGCCGCCCCCGCCCGCCGGCCGCTGACGGCAACCCGAGAGCCGGCGCGGCGGGGCGGCGGGCGTCGGTGCAGCTCACGCTGCGTAAGGCCCAATGCCCCTAACGGACCCAACACCCCTAATGGCAACTTTGTGTTGGCCAAAGCTAGACAGGCCAACTTTAAGTTGGCATTTTGGAGGGGTGGGCAACAGCCCGCACCGACCGGAGGGGGAAACGCCATGATGGAAACCGAGACCACGATCGAGATCGCCGTCACCACCACCGCGATCCCCTCCTGGCGCACCGACCTGGTCGCCGACCCCGTCCACCACCACCTGCCCCGGATCGCCGGCGCCGTCGAGCACCTGGCCGGCCCGCTGCCCGAGGTCCGCATCGTCATCACCAACCGCGCCGCCGGCGCCTGGCTCGCCACCACGGCCGAGGCCAGCGCCGTCGGCGGCCTTCCGCTGCGGACCCGGATCCGCGCGGCCCTGGCCACCTGGCGCGGAGCCCGGCGCAGCGCGGCCATGGCGACCTGCGTGCTGGCCGCCGACCACGTCCTGGTCCTCGCCTTCGCCCCCGCGCTGCTCGGCGGATCCGAGGACGCTCTGATCGAGACCCTCGGCCACGAGCTCGTCCACGCCGCCCAGCTGAACCGGCCCGGCCGCCGCGCCTCCCGACTGGAGGACCTGCGCGCCAACCACCGGCTGCTCCAGCGCCCGATCGCCGACAGCTACCGCGCCGAGGCGCAGGTCTGCCTGGAGGAGGCCGAGGCGCACGAGCTGGAGCCCGCGATCCTCGCCGCCGTCCGGGCCTGACCAACCCTCACCGGCCGCCCCGCGCGGCCACCTCCCTGCACCGAACCGTGACACCGGCCTGGAGGCCTCCGTGTTCATGCCCTTCCGTGACCGTCGGCGCTGGCGCGCCGCCCGCACCGCCGCCGACCTCGGCGAGCTCACCGCCCAGTGGCTCGAAGGCAGCCTCTCCTACCACCCGGCCGTCGGCCGCACCGGCCCCGACACGGAGACCACCGGTAACCCGCAGCTCCTCGCCGCCCTCCTGCTCGCCAACCGCTCCGGCTACATCACCCAGTTCTCCCAGCCCGGCGACTACGACTTGGGCGCCGACGGCGTGTGGTCCCAGATCGCCACCGTCTCCGGCTTCGTCACCGACCCCGACGTGCTGAACCGGCTGCGGGGCGCGGCTGGGGAGTGGGGCCTGCAGATCCGCGAATACCGCAGCACCTACCTCGGCCCGCTGCCCGAGCCGATCGTCGTCACCGACCGCCCCGGCAGCCTCCACACCCTGGCCGGCCGAGCCCTCACCGGCCGCGAGGTCCGTCGAACCTGGCACGGCGCCAGCCGGACGGCCGTACGCGCGATGGAGCGGGCCTGGCAAGTCACCCTCGCCGAGGCCGGCTACAGCTCCGGCGGCCTCCTCTGGCGGGCCCTCACCGACGCCCTGGGTGAACCGGCCGCCTGCGAGCAGTGGGCCTGCACCCCGTACGAGCCCTGCCGCGAGGACGGCTGCTGGCTCACCACCCACGGTGCCGAGACGCTCTGCCGGGCCTGCGCCTACGGCAACCCCGGCTTCGACGCGCCGGACGACTACGACGACCAGGACCACGACTTCGAGGACTTCAGCGGCGAACCCGAAGAGTCCGAGTGCGACCTGTGCGGCGCCCCGTTCTACGGCTCCCGCCGGTACTGCACCGAGGCCTGCGAGGAGGCCGACGCCCCCGAGCCCGGCCACCCCGCCGACATCGGGGCCGAGACCGACGTCGAGCACTTCACGGTCCTGGCCGAGGACCCCTGGACCACCGCGCCCCGCACCTGACCGCCGGTCACCGACCGGCGCCGGGGCGGCCGCATCCCTGCCCGGGCCGGCCGCCCCGGCATCCCTCGCCCGCAATCCAGCACGGAGAGGACACCCACCATGGCACCCGCACCCGCCGACCTCATAGACCGCGCCCGCCGACACCTGGAGGCCCACGCCCGCACCTGGGCCTCCGACCTGGACGAGGACGCCGGCCCCCGCGCCGCCTGGTACATCCACCACGACCTGGCCGCGCTGCTGCCGCTCCTGCAGGAGACCCTCGCCGACCGAGACCGCCTCGCCGCCCGCCTGCAGACCGCCCGCCGCGACCCGCTCACCGGCCTCGTCACCCGCCAGGCCTGGACCGAGCGCGCCGAGCAGCTCGCCGCCGCCGGCCCCGCCGTGGTGCTCCTGGTCGACCTCGACCACTTCAAGCCGATCAACGACCGGCACGGGCACGCCGCCGGAGACGCCGTGCTCGCCGCCACCGCCCACCGCCTCGCCGACTGGTGCGGCCCGGCCGGGTGCGCCGGACGCCTCGGCGGAGACGAGTTCGTCGCCGCCGTTCCGGACGACCGCGGCGACATCGCCGAGCGCGTGACGAAACTGCATGACGCACTCGCCCGGCCGGTCGACCACCGGGGCCGCCTCCTGCAGGTCGGCGCCTCCATCGGCGCGGCCGCGCTCACCGACCTCGCGGTGCCGACCGTCTCCGCCGCCCTGGAGGCCGCCGACCACGCGATGTACCGCAGCAAGAAGCGCGGCCGCCGCGGACGGCGCTGGCCCACCCCGCTGACCCTCGCCCACACCCTGCGCCGGGCCGCCTGATGCCCGCCGCACCCGAACGCGACTCCTCCATCCCGACCCGCGCCGTCACCACCGCCGACCAGCGCGCCGCCGCCCTCGTCTGCGCGGCGAACGCCACAGGGCCGAGCGACCTGCGCCTGCTCCTGGACGCCCTCGGCCTCGCCCCCGGCCCGGCCGACCCCGCCACCACCCCCATTGCCCCCAACAGGACCAACACCCCCAACACCGTCGCCGCCCGGCGGCCGAACCCCGAGGGAACGCCCATGGCCACCAGCCCGAACGCCTACACCGCCGTCGCGCTGTCGATGCGCAACGACGGCCGCACCGCCGAGGAGATCGCCGACGAGATCCGCATCCCGCTGGACGAGGTCCACCAGATGCTCGCGGCGAACCCGCCCGCCGGCGGCCTGGTCGCCACCGTCACCCCGCCCACCCCGGCGGTCGACCTCACCGACCCGGCCCCCGTCACCGTCCCGGTCGAACTCATCGAGGACGTCACCGCGGACCAGGTCCTCAACGAGCTCATCGCCTGGGGCCAGGCCCACGGAGACACGGCCGTGCGCCAGCACGCAGCCGCCGTCCGCGCCGGCATCACCGCCCTGCGCAAGCGGCGCGCCACCGACGACGAGCTCCACGCCGCGCAGAGCCAGATCCAGCACCTGGAGGAACAGCTGCAGGCGCTGCGCGGGCGGGTGGCCGAGCTCCAGCCCGAGCAGAGCGCCCCGCGCCGCAAGCCCAAGCGCGACTACGACCCCAAGACCGTCCGCGCCTGGGCCGCCACCCAGGGCATCACCGTCGCCCCGGCGGGCATCGTGCCCGGCCACGTCGTCGACGCCTGGCGCAAGGCCACCGGCCACGGCCTGGCGGCCTGACCGGCGGCACCCGCCATGCCGATCCGCCCGGAGAACCGCCACCGGTACCCGGCCGACTGGCCGGACATCTCCCTCGCGATCAAACAGCGCGGCGGCTGGCAGTGCGAATGCCTGGGCGAATGCGGCCGGGGAACCCACCCCGGCCGCTGCCCCAACCACCACGGCGAGCCCGCCTACGGCACCGGCTCCACCGTCGTGCTGACCACCGCGCACCTCGACCACACGCCGGAGAACTGCGACCCGGCCAACCTCCGCTCGATGTGCCAGGGCTGCCACCTGCACCACGACCGCGACCACCACCGCGAGACCGCCGCCGCCACCCGCCGGGCCGCCCGCGAGAAGGCCGGCCAGCTGTCCTTCTTCGACACCTGACCACCCACCACGCCCATCAGGTCCAACACCCCTGTTGGACCTGATGGGCCCAACACCACCCCGCTCCATCTCCCGCGCCTGGAAGGGCACCCATGGACCTGACCCCCATCGCCTGGCCGTTCAAAACAGGCGTCAACTCGCTCGGCGAGCCCATCGAGGAGCTCTGGCTCCCCGACCCCGCCAACCCGCAGGACCTGATCGACCACGCCTTCGAGATCCCCTACGGCCTGCCCGTCACCTGGCTCCAGGACGACCAGGGCGACGAGATCGCCTTCATGGCGCTCGGGCACCACGCCCGGAACTGGCGCCGCCTGGTCGCCACCGCCAACCGGCACATGCGCCACGAGTACGGCTGGGCCAACCTCCTGGACGACACCACCCCCGGCGTGCTGAGCAGCCTGCGCCGACCGACCGAGACCTGGGTCGCCTTCGCCATCCCGCTCGACCACAGCGCCGTCCCGGTCACCCTCCTCGACCTCAAGGCCGCCCTGGACAACCCCGACCGCCTGCGCCGCCTGGCCGCCGACCTCCGGTTCCAGATCGCCGACCTCCAAGCCCAGCTCGCCGAACACGCCGCCCGGTAGGAGCACCCGATGCCGAACCCGACGAAGGTGGAGCCGGCCCGCGCACTCCTGCGGGCCGGCCTGAGCAACAGCGCCATCGCCCGCCAGCTGCGCATGGACAAGCACGACGTCGCCAAGCTGCGAGCCGAGATGGGCCTGGCGAACGTCCCGGCGCAGCCGCTGACCGTCGAACAGAAGTGGCGCCAGCGCGTGCGCGAGCTGCCCGGCGGCCACCTGGAGTGGACCGGCGAGCGGCAGCGCACCAGCGGAACCCCGGTGATGCGTCACTCCGGCCAGTGCTACACCGCGGCCCGTATCGCCTACCGGATCCAGCACGGCAGCGACCCGGCCGGCCACGCCGCACCGGGCTGCGGCCTCACGCACTGCGTCGCCCCCGGGCACATCGACGACACCGCCCGTCGTCAGCGCGACCGAGCCGCTCTGCGGATCGTCCTGGGCAGCCCGCAGCGCCCCAGCCGCTGCCGTCACGGCCACGACCAGGCCGAGCACGGCCGATTCGGCCCGGACGGCGTCGCGTACTGCGCCGCCTGCAAGACCGACCGCAGGAGCGCCAGCCCCAAGAACTGAAACCACCCGAACCCGTTTCCGCACATCCGTCAGGCCTGTTAGACCCAACAGGCCCAACCAGGAAGGACATGCGCCGATGCCCTACTCCCCCGACACCGGCGACCTGCTGCCGCCGATCGTGACGATCTGCGGCAGCACCCGCTTCTGGCAGCACATGGCCGAGGCCGCGCTCCAGGAGACCGCCGCCGGCCGCATGGTCCTGGCCCCCGGTGTCGACATGCGCCAGCAGAACCCGCTGTTGGACGACCCGGCCACCGCCGAGAAGCTCAAGGCCAGGCTCGACGCCCTGCACCTGGCCAAGATCGGCACCGCCGACGAGGTCCTGGTCGTCACCGACGACCAGCTCTACCTCGGCGAGTCGACCTGCCGGGAGGTGCTCTTCGCCGAGGCACTCGACGTCCCGGTCCGCTACTGGGTGGCCGGCCGCGGCCGGATCGGCGAGAGCACCCTTGGCCCCACCCGGGCCGAAGCGCAGTGGCAGACCACCTTCGGCCAGCTCTCCACGGTGGCGCCGACCGGCGCCGACCGAACCGACCTGCTCGCCCTCGCCGCCGCCGACCTGGCAGTCGCCGAGCACGGCTTCACCGCAACGCTCGCCGACCTGCAGCACGCCGCCCGCAACCGCCTCGGCGTTGGCGCCGACCTCCCGGCCGACCGGGCCCAGGCGGCACTCGCCACCCGCACCGAGGGCACCCCCACCACCGCCTTCCTGCTCCGCGAGAAGTAGCCGGCCCACTTTCCGCAGACCAGTCCCACCTGTCCGACCAACCCGCAAAGATGAGAGTCGGGGGCCGCCTGCCGGCGGCCCCCGACGACGTTCACGAAAGGCTCGCACTCATGGGCGATCCCACGACCACCATCCTGCTTCCCCAGATCGACAGCTGGCTCGACCCGTTCGCCGCCCTCGAGGAGCCGCTGCTCCTGCAGCTTCGACCGCTGCCCGACGTCGACCCGGACGAACAGTGGCAGCTTCCCGCGACGCTGTATGGCGACGCCGTCTACGAGGCCTGGTCGCGGATCGTGGACGCCATTCCGGCCGCGCTGCGCGAGCGGGCCTGGGCGAAGACGTACGACCCCCTGCCCGGCGAGCTCACCCTCCTCGCCCCCGACGGCCGGTACGAGCACGCCCCGCTCTACGCCGCCACGGTCGCCAAGACCGACATCGACCGGCTCGCGGGCCTCCTCGACCACCTCCGGCGCGCGGCTAAAGGCGACAGCGATACCGGCGACCTCGACGAGATCCTGCGGCTCACCGCCAGCCACCGCTCCGAGCACCAGCAGCAGGTGAGCGTCGAGGACGTCGTCCAGTCCGTCGCCGCGGTCCTCGCCGTTCTGCAGCAGCGGCCCGACGCCGACACCGAACTCCTCCTGGCCGTGGTCGAGCCCGCCGAGCCCGGCGCCCGCATCACCCTGACCGACGAGCAGGAAGCCGCCTACCAGCGCGTCATCGACCGCTTCATCGCCGCCACCGCCACTTCCAGGCACGACGCCGAAACCACCCGCTTCACCGTCTGAAGGGCCGCCCCGGATGAACCTCACGGAACTCGAGAAGCAGTTCCCGAACGACGTCGCCACGTGGCGCGAGGCCGGGATCGAGCTCTCCGACGACGCAGCCCACGGCATGGTCCGGGTGCTGCGCCAAGGCGAGCCGATCGGCATCGTCCGCGACAGCGACCGCTTCCCCGACCGATTCGAGTACTGCGCCCTGATCACCGACTCCTGGCCGGTGGCGTTCCCGGTCGGCTTCCTGCCGCCCGACCCGGTCAAGGCACTGGACGGCGAACGCGCACGCTGGCTGTCACCGCCGGCGCCGGGTCCCGGATGGATGGAGGACGCCGAATGACGAGCGCCCCGGCTACGGTGGCTGGCAGGAGGTACACCACCATGAGCGTCCAGCCCGTGCACCACCAGAGCGACCCGGAGCCCCGCGTCCCGCGCACCGCGGACGGCATCGCCGCTGTGCTCACCGGAGCCCGGAGGATGGAGTTCTACCGGGAGCTCGGGCAGGCCGAGATCGGCGAGGTCGAGGGCGTGCTGCTCCGCTGGTGGTGCGAGGCGATGCTCGACACCGACCCGGAGCAGGACCGGATCATCCAGGCGGCCCGCTCCGGGACCCTGCCGACCGGCACCATGGACGACGTCTTCCGGCGCCGCAGGGAGCGGGGCGGGGAGATGCCGGGTGAGTGACGAGGACGACCTGTGGCCGGTCGAGGCCTCCGAGGCGGTCCAGGCCGCACTCGAGGACCCGGCCCTGTCTGCGGAGCTGTTCAGCGCGGTGGTCGCCCTGACGGTCGCCATCGCCGAGGACCCCTGGCTGAAGGACAGCACCGCCCGCGACAGCGCCGGCGACTGGCGCCGACTGCCGATCCCCGGCGGCCGCGGCCTGGTCGAGTACGTCATCTCCGAGGCCGACCACATGGTGCGGCTGACGCGGATCATTCCGCTCTGAAACCAGACCCCGAAGCCCCCGGCAGACCCTGCCGGGGGCTTCGTGCTGGGCGACACCGCAGACGCCGACCACCGGCCTACGGGGCGGGGCTGTCCGTTTCCTGGGCCCGGTGGGCGAGCGTCCGTCAGGATGGGGTCATGACGCTACTGCTCGACGACATGGCGGCCCGGCGGGACGCCGCGGCCGCCGGCCCTGACGGCTGGCACGAGGCGTGGGAACGGTCGGTGGCGCTGCTGTCCCCCACCTGGCGGCGCGGCATGCCGGACGGGGCGAGCTGGTACTGGGACAACATCGTCCGGGTCGACGGGTGCGCCGCCCTCGCGATGGCCTACTACCTGATCGCCCGCGGGGCCGGCCGGCCGGTGGACTCCGTCGCCATCACCGAGGTGATCGCCCTGATCCACGGCCCTGGGCTGACCTGGCGCGACATCCCCGGCCGCTGGGAGGACGCGATGCGGAGCCTGGGCCACGACCCGGAGGACGCTGCGGACCCGGTCTCGGCCTGCTGGCAGGAACTACGGATCGACAACACCCCACCGCCGGACGCCCCCGACCACGTCCACATGGACACAACCCGGCGCTGGGGACCGCAGTTCCTGGAGGGCCTGAACCTCGTCCTCCGTCGCGATCTGGGCATCGCCTTCGTCTGACAGCCAGCCCGAGCACATGGTCGACCACCGCGGCGAGGCCGACGAGGACCTGGCCCGCCGACGCCTCCGGCCGACCCCTACGTCCGCGAGTCCGGCAGGATGGCCGGGTGACAGAACATCAGCAGCCCAGGCGCCAGCTGTGGACCGGACAGCGGACCGTCCCGGCGCCCGAGGGCAGCAGGCGCCGGGACGCCTGGAGCACTCCCCTCTTCGGCCCGCCGAACACCGCCGCAGACCGCGTACAGCCGGATCCTGGACCGCCAGCAGCCGCCCCTGGCCGAAGGACACTGGGACCGGGCTTCAACCGGGAAGACGGCCCCCACAACACGCCGGACCAGGATTGCGTCACCTAGCACGTGGCGATGACGAAACGCCGGGAAACGGGCACCTGCCCCCGTTGGCCCCGTTAGGTCCAATACCGTCGTGGGTGACCGCAACACCCGTCCGAGACGAGGAGACTCGCCCGTGCCGCCCGACCTGAGCGTCCTGACAGCCCTGCCCGTACAACGCCGGGAACCGCTGAAGGTCGTCAGTGCCTGGGACCTGACGATCCCCTACCAAGAGTTCCGGGCGCAGCACCTGATGCCGCCGGCCCTGGCTGCTCAGCTGCCCGACAGGCCCACCAGGCACCGGACGTACATCGTCGTCAACCAGAAGGGGGGCGCCGGCAAGACGACCACGACGATGGAGCTCGCCGCGGTCTGGACGGCGATGGGCTACACCGTCCGCGTCATCGACTCCGATCACCAGGCCTCGCTCTCCGGCTGGCTCCAGCCGCTCTACCCCGAGGACGTCGCGCCCAAGGACCGGCGCGAGCTCACCGACGTCTTCTACGGCCGGTGCTCCCTGGACGAGGCGACCTACTACACCCGGTACCAGAACCTCTACGTGGTCCCGTCCACGGAGGAGCTGGCCCTGGTCGACCTCGACCCCCGCGTCGGCAAGGACACCGCGCTGCGCAAGGCCATCGCCGCCAGCCAGGCCCCCATCGACATCACCATCATTGACGCGCCGCCGGCGCTCGGGAAGCTGTCCGTCAACGGACTCACGGCGGCGGATGAGGCGCTGGTGCCGCTCAAGGTCGGCGCCCTCGACGAGCGGGGCCTGGGCAAGCTGCACAGGACCATCCGGGCCGTCCAGGAGGAGACGAACCCGGGCCTCGTCGTCCGGGCGACCTTCCTGACGGCCTGGAAGCGCAGCGAGTACGCCCGCGAGGTGGCGGAGCGTGTGCGCGCCGACTACCCCGAGGCCGCCGTGTTCACGATCCGTGAGTCCGTCAAGGCCGCCGAGGCCCCCAAGCACTTCGAGCCGGTGCGGCTCTTCGAGCCGACCGGTACCACCGCCGCCGACTACGACCAGGCCGGCCGTATGCTGCTGCACCCCAAGGAGGACACCGCATGAGTGGAATGCCGTTCGGGAACAACGGCGGAGGCGTCCTGGGGAAGCTGATCGGCGGTCCGGGCGTCCCCGAGCAGAGCGGGAAGAAGGAGAAGATCCCGGCCTACATCGCCTCCGAGGACCTGGACCGGCTCCGCAACACCGTGGTTGCCCTGCAGCGTGACCCCAACGTGGACGAGCCGCCGGTGTCGCTGAGCGCCTTCGTCGCGGCCGCCGTGATGCTGGCCGTCGAAGAGGCGGAGGAGACCTACAACAAGGGCCGCCCCTTCCCCGCCCGGCCGAACCAGAAGCTCAAGACCGGGCCGCCGGTCGGCTGATCCCCACGTCAGACGCCATTGCCCCTGGTGGGTCCAACAGGCTCAACAGGCCTGTTGGACCCACCAGGGGCATCCCTGCCACCCCTTTCGTAGCCTGGGGCCATGAGTGACGAAACCGGTGCCGCGGACGACCTGGCGGAGGCGCTCCAGAAGTTCGCCGACGAGGCCGGCGACCCGGGCCAGCCGTCCATCTACGTCACCGTCGGAGACCCCCACGCGTTCGAGCAGCGCACCATCCAGCTCTCGGTGAACGTCGCCGACTGGCTGACCGAGCTCATCACCGGTGAGCTCCAGGACCTCGAGAACGCCAGGAACGGCAGGGCCACCGACGACACGGACGCCGCCTCCGACTGGTGGGGCTGACCCGGTCAGAACAAGGCCGGAGGTTCCTGGGCCTCGTCCTTCGGGAGCCTGTCCCACCCGGCGCCGGCGCGGTCCACGGCGGCACGCATCAGGTCCCCGACGGTGAGGATCCGGGCCCGGAGCATCTCCCGTTCCTCCATCGCCTCGGCGGTGGCCACCGGTCGGCCTGCGGCGGCCACCAGCGCGAGGGGCCCGGGTACCCCGGACCGCTCGGCCCGCCGCAGGAACGCGCCGGGGCCTTCCCCCCATCGCCGCTCCCACGCCTCCAGCTGCTCGTAGGCCTCGGCGCTCTTCCAGTACGCGGCCCGCCGGACCGTGGCGGCCAGGGCCGGGTCGAGCTTCACCGGCAACCGGGCCTCGAAGCCGCCGTCGCCGTCCCGCCGGCCGTGACGACTCGGGCTGGTCCCCAGTCGCCGGCCCGGAGCGTTGAGCGCACCGGCCGGAGGCTCCGGCCAGTCCCGGTACAGGCCGCGGGCCTCCAGCACTTCGCGCAGCGCCTGGGCCACGACCAGGTCGCGGGTGCCGAGCAGCTCCCCGGCCGCCCGCGCCTCGGCGTGCTGCTGGCGGATCAGTCGCAGCTGCTCGGATTTCTCCCGCCTGGACAGGCCGAGGTCGTCCAGCCGCGCCCGGGCCGCGCTCAGCCAGGCGCGATCCCGCTCCCGCTCCGCCTCGGCCCGCTTCTCCAGCAGGGCGAGCGGTTCCGGGTCCAGTGCCACCACGATCAGCGCCCCATCACTCATGCGGCCTGATCTAACTAGATATCCGGTAATGATCACCAATAGAACGCCCCGATTCCACCCCGCTGGGTGTGCGCCGTTTTCCGAACCGCCGCAAAGCCTCAAAGGCTGTTGACCCTGTTAGGTCCAACAGGGTCAACAGCCTTTGACCTGGCCACTGATGGCCTGGTCCCAGGCCCAGATAGGCGAGCGACCACCGTCCCATATGGCACGGTGGTCGCCTACCAACGTCACGAGGTGACCGCGGGCCACTGGGCCGTGCTGAAGGTCAGCGGGGCAGCGGCCCTCTGCCCTACCGCTGCGCCTTGACCACCAGCCAGGGCACCAGCAGCACGGCAGTGCCGATGAGGACTGCGGTCAGGCGGGGCATCCCCGTGTAGATCAGCCCGGCGACCAGTGCGCTGGCGGCGGTGCTGGCGAGCCAGCGGAACGGGATGACAAGGCCACCGGGCGGCGACGCCGGCGGCTGGATGTGGGGCAGGCGGATGGGGCCGTGCTGTCCGTCGTGTGTCACCATGGTGTGCTCCCATTTGCGCGGTTGACTTGTCCGTTATTCCAGGCAAAAGGGCAGCTCAGCAAAGGGCCGTCCTGCGAAGACGGCCCTTTTGCATACCCTCTGCCAGGGATTGCGGACCAGCATATCCGTCTTCGGGAGCTCTCGCGGACGTCGCTGGAAGGGGTTCGCGAGAGAGTCTGTAGGAAACCCTATAGAGCGGGCGCTTAGCCGACCTGACACCGGTGCACACCAGGTCAGAGGCATCTTGGCGGCTAGAGTCGGCCCGCTACTTTTACGCGCGGCGTGACCTGCGGAATCGTCATAGTAGAACTCGTTGCAATTCCTCCGTAATGCATTATCCATGGTGGCCTTTTTCCTGTCAGGTAGGGCGGCCTCCTCTCATCAAGTCCGACAAAGTTCATCTTTCCGAGCTCTAAAAGATCTTGGCATGGCCTGTCGCGCATGAAACGCCCGTGCGACAGGCCGCATGACTGTGCGGGCGTCAGGGCAAGGTCGGCTCCGCTCCTGCTGCAGCAGAGCCCCCGGGTGGAAGGTATATCTAGCTAGATATGACGGAAGAAAGCTCTGATGCAGAAGCCCGTCGCGGTGGTCGCGGTTGTGTGGCGCCCCTCGCCCTCTCCCCTTCCGCTCAGGCTCCTGTGGGATCCGGCTGCAGGTGGGCCGAAAGGCGTCTCCCAGCGACTTTCAGGCTCCGGCTCGCTGAAGAGGAACGGTCCACGAGTATCCGGACTGTGTCCGGGAGCCTCCCAGGGCTCGGCCGCCGGCGCTGACACTGCTCGCGCAAGCCGAGCCCGCCCGTCACGCCTTGCGCCGGCTTCCTGCCGGTACTGGTCGGCCCGTTCCGTCTCACGGGCTCTGTCGTGACAAAACGGGGCCCCATGCGCCTACTCCTCTGGCTGCTCAGCTGGAGCGGACGGCGGTGTCACAGGTGGGACAGATCCAGCCTGCCCAGCGGGGCGGGTACCAGCGCCCGGTCGACTGCCAGTGCTCGACGAGCATCGCGGCTGTGTCCCGCCCGCACGCTGTGGTCGGCCCGGGGTCGCCGGGCACATCCGGGTCGCTCGGCGCGGCGTGAACCTGGCGGACCGCCGAGGCTTCGACGGGCTCCTCGCTCGCCTGGATGATGTGGGCGTCCGTTCGTTCCATCAGCTCCAGCAGCACGATGACCGGCATGGATCCACGGTGCGCTCCCCAACCGGCCGCCGCGACCGCGGGCACCCCGTGCTGCAGCTGTCCGGACCAGCACATCGGACAGCTGCAGCACGATCCACCGCTGTCCTGGACCGCACGGAGCGGCGGGACCAGGCGGACAATCGGACGTCCGTACGATGCGAGGGTGAGCGAGAACGAGGACGACACCACGCAGACGGAGCTGGAGAGGCTGGCCAGCGAGGCGGTGGACACCCAGCGGCGGTGGTTCGACGCCGAGGCCGCGTGGACGCAGGACTCAACCAACCGCGAGCGGTACGAGGCTTTCATCGCCGTCGGTCTGCAGCTACACAACCACCCTTACTGGGCTGCGGCCGGCGGCAACCGCTACGAGGTGCAGAAGGCAGTTCGCGAGAAAGCCGCGCCCGCCAGCGACGCGTAGCGCCCGCGAGATGGTCCGCCCGGCGACGAGCACCTGGAACAGGTGCCCTGTTCGGGCCTCCTGCGGGATGTCGTCTCAGTGGCCTGCCGTGTCGGCCAGCCGGGCGCATTCGGCGCCGACCGGCCCGGGGTAGCCGCACCCTGGACGTATGGCCTCCCGAGGATCAGCGCGGGTCCGGCTGTCGCACATCGAGCCGATGCTGGCGACGGCCGGGCACCTGCCGTCCGGCCCCGGCTGGGCCGCGGAGGTGAAATGGGACGGCGCGCGCGCCATCGCCTACGTGCCGGAGGCCGCGCCAGTTCGGCTGGTCGGGCGCCACGGCGCCGACTACACCGAGCGGTTCCCCGAGGTGGCCGAGACGCTGACCGAGCTCCGCGGGCCCCTGGTCCTCGACGGAGAGCTGGTGGTAATGCGCAACGGCGTCCCGTCGTTCACCGCGCTGCAGGGCCGCATCCACCGCACGCGCCCGGAGACGGTACGGGCAGGAGCGTCGGCTACGCCTGCCGTGTTCGTCGCCTTCGACCTGCTACACACCGGGGAACGGTCTTTGCTCGCTGAGCCGTATTGGCAGCGGCGCGCACTGCTGGAGGGCCTCGAACTGGAGCGACCGCGCCTGCGCGTACCACCGACCTGGGACTCGGTGAGCGAGGCCTACGGGTGGACCCGGGAGCACCAGTTGGAGGGCGTCATCGCCAAGCGCGCGGACTCCCCCTACCGACCGGGCACACGGTCCCGGGACTGGCTCAAGATCAAGCACCTGCGGACGGCGGACGTCGTGATCGGCGGCTGGCTGCCCGGCGGCCCCAGCGGCGGGACGGTGCGGGCCGTCCTGGTGGGCGTCCCCGTCGAGCCCGGCCGACTGCTGTTCGTCGGTTCGGTCGGCTCCGGCTTCTCCGGGCCGGAGCAGCGCGCCCTGGCGGCCATGCTGCGTCGCATCGCCTCGCCAGTGTCCCCGTTCACCATCGGCGGCGGCCTGGGGCTGCCGCGCGGCACCGAGATCCGATTCACACGGCCGGACCTGCACGCCGAGGTGGAGTTCCTCGAGCTCACCGACGCCGGTCGACTCCGACAGCCGGTGTGGCGGGGCCTGCGTGGTTAAGGAGTTTGGGGCTCGCAGCGTCGGCATGTCCATCAGATTCCTCAGCGGTGAGCAGCACCACGGCTTTGGCACAGCTCACCGTCCTGGCTGGCGCGCCGCCGGCCCATGTCAGGGCAGGGTTCGCAGCAGCTCGCGGACCGTACCCAGGAGGGCCTCAGTGTCCCCACCGTCGATCGGACCGACGGGAACGCAGTCGGGGGCCGGGTCGGCGTAGGTACCGTCCGGACCGATCCGGCCGGCCACGAGCGTCGCCCTGCGGTACGGGGCGTCGATGCCGATCCACAGGCCGGAGGGCAGATGGGTGATTCGCCGCTGGTAGTGCAGGTGCCCCATCTGCACCGTCGCGTCCTGCCACCCGAGGCCCTGGATGATCCGTTCGGCGATTTCCCCTGCCTGTGACACCTGCATGCCGGGCACCCCCTCCGTAGACATGCGGCTGAGCGTAGCCCGGGCTGACGCGCGGCCTCCAGAAGTCCGCCGCCACGGTGGCCGGGATGTCAGCAGCGGGTGCAGGGCTCGAAGAGGCCGCAGGTCTGGCCGTGTTCGTGAAGGCCGTCTGGGGCGTGGCAGTCGGTGCCGAGGCTGCACTCCTGGGTGCCGTCGTCGTGGTCGGTCTCCACGCCGGGGCAGACCTGGAGCCGGTCGTGAGCCTCGTTGTGGAAGTGCGCGCACCAGCCGCAGGCCTGCTCGGGCAGCGCGTCGTCGTACCGGTCGGCGTAGACGCAGAACTGCAGCGCCTCGGGAACATGTAGGACGGCCCGCTCGCCGGGACAGCCGGCACGGCACTCGGTGGCGCCGTCCTCGTGGATCAGCAGCGGACCACCACAGGCTGGCCCGTCCTGATTGGTGCGGCTGAGCGCGATGAAGTGCGTCATCAGCCCGCCGACCGTGTCCCGGACCGGCTCCGGCAGCTGGGCCCACAGCTCGGGCCGCTTCACGACGTCGCCGACGCTGCTGAACCGGTCGCGCTCGGGAAGCCGCAGCCGTGGCCGGGGCATCTCTCCGCGCAGCCTCCTGAGCCTGGCCTGTCCCATGGTGCTGCCCTCCGGTCCCGACGACGTCGCGGTCGACCGGTGAACGATCCGGCGTGGCCCTGGTGACCCTGGCGCGCCCGTGTGGGTGAACGCCCCTCTACCAGCGCATAACGTGAATTATGCGTTAGCGTTGCTGGCATGATCCAGCCTCAGCAGCTGCCCGCCCTGCGCCCCTCCGCGACGCTGTCGCGGCCGACCGCAACGGTCGGCGAGGAGATCCTGAACTTCCTGCGCGCCGAACTCGGCACCGTGCGGCTCGGCCGCAAGCGCACGGACCCGGTCCGCTGGCGGATCGAGCTCATGGCGGAGCTGTGCGACCGCGAGACCTTCCAGGCCGTCATGTCCTGGCTCTCCTCCGGCAAGCGCCAATCCCAGAACACCCGCCGGGCGTACTGCGACGACATCCGGTTCTGGGCCGGCTTCGCCGCCGAGCTCGGCATCGCCCCCTTCTCCCTGGGCTGCCTGAGCTACGAGGACGTCACCGCCTGGCGGCTGCTGCAGGAGGCCCGCGGCGGCTCCGACCGCTCGGTGGCCCGCCGGCTGTCCTCCCTGTCCTCGCTGCACGCCTACGCCGCCCGGCGGGGCATCGCCTGCACCAACCCGGTCGACTCCGAGGACCACCGGCCCACCATCGACCGGCACGACACCTCCACCGCCACCCCCGTACTGGAGGTCGACGAGCTGCAGGCCGTGGTGGAGGCCAGCGACGACGAGCGCGACGCCCTGGTCGTCACCCAGCTCTACACCCTCGCCGGCCGGGTCACCGAGATGTGCGCCCTGGACGTCGACAAGCGGATCGTGCGCGGGCGCCGGGCCTTCCTCGACCTCAACCGCAAGGGCTCCAAGGACCGCCTGCTGCCGCTGTCCCCGACCGTCGACGAACTCCTGGAGCTCCACGTCGGCGAGCGCACCAGCGGCCCGCTGCTCCTCGACGCATCCGGCGGACGCCTTGACCGGCACGACGTCGACCGGATGCTCACCCGGCTCGGCAAGCGCGCCGGCGTCCTGCCCGGCCGCGACCTCACCCCGCACGTCCTGCGCGCCAGCCGGATCACCCACATGATCGACGCGAAGGAGCCACTGGCCGAGATCCAGGCCTTCGCCGACCACGCCGACCCGGCCACCACGATCGGCTACTTCACCCGCCGCAAGGCCGGCGAACGCAACGCGCGCCTCGTCGACGACACCGAGGCCCTCTTCACCCAGATCACCGCCCGCTGGATCCGCCACTGAAGGCCTGTTGGACCCGTTAGGCCCAACAGACCTTCAGTGCGTCGGCACACAGCTCAACCCGGACTACCTGGCCGGCCCGAGCGCAGAGGAGGCCGGCCCAGACGCAGCCACGATTGCGCGGTGGAGGTGGGTCAGGCCTGCTCGGCTGTGCGCTGGGAGCTCAGGGCGGCGCGGCGCTCGGCCTCCTGGAGGTGGTGCAGGGCGGCCCGCTTGGGATCGGTCTCGACCTCGCGCCAGCGGTAGGCGTTGAAGCCAGGCTCATCAGACCACTGCTGGGCCGCGCTCACCAGCTCGCTCCAGGCGCTCCTGAGCCCGTGGACCCGGCTCAACCACAGGGGGGAGTCCGGCTCGACGCCAGCGGCCAGCTGCTCCAGGTACCACTCGGCCGAGCCCACGGCGGAGCTCGCGAGGGCTTCGAGTGCGCGCAGCGCACGCGTCATGGGATCGGCGTCGGGAGTCTGGATCAGCAGAGCGTCGATCCGCTGGTACAGGAACGCCCTGAGCGACTCCACGTCAGCGGCGGTGATGTCCACCGCGTAGTGGAGGATCTCTGCGGGCGGGGTGCTGGTCTCGGTCACGCGGGTCCCCTCGGTGTCAGGCGGCCGGTCGGACGAGCCGTCACGCCTGGTTTGATCGGATGTACAAAGTCTTATCCGAGGTGACAGCCATCACATGAGGGTTCCCAAGATTTTTTGCCGGTCCGGGCGTCCTCCTGAGCCGAGAAGTAGGAGAACCTCACCAGAGACCGGAGGAGCGAGTGATGGCCACATTCCAACCCTGTGTACGCGCGTCATGGGCCGCGGTTCTGCAGCAACCGGCCAATCGCTGGGCGGACCGTGCTGTCCCGTGCCATCCGTCGGTCGGGATCGAGATGCGCTTCACGTTCGATCACGTTGTTCTAGCGGCCATGCTCCTGGGCGAGTACCCCGACCGCTGGCTCGAAGATCCGGCAGTCGTCCTGAGCGTGACATGGGACCGATCCCACTTCGACGTTGAGGCGTTCGATGACTCCGGTCTCAAGTGGGGGTTCCGCTGCTTCCCGGTGGCCGAAGCAACCCCCCGTCACGTGCTGCTGGCCGCGCTCACAGCACGCTGGGCCGCCATCGAGGGCGACCAGGCCGGCGTCGACCGCTTCGCCCGCAATGTGCTCGGCGTCGCGCGGCCCGAGCTGTGCCGCGATGGCCTGGTCGACGCCCTTCTCGGCGACTGGGTGAACCGGCTCGGGACCTACCTCACCGACCCGGAGCTGCTGCGGATCCTGCACGATTACACTGCGCGCGAACGCCGCCGGTGGCTGCCGCTGTGGGAAAGGAAGAGCGGCGGCGGTCGGATCCGGCTGACCGGCGCCGCCGTTGCCAACGGCCTCACCCTGGACGACGTCCTCACCGACCACCGCAGCGCCGAGGACTACGCCCTCTACGGCGAGTTGGACGACGACCGACTCTCTGCGGTGCTGCGCGGCCTCGACCCCGACGAGGCCAGGGTCGCCGCCCGGTACGCGGAGGGCACCGGCAGCTGGGCCGAAGCCGCGCTCGGGGCCGGCCTTCGGGAGGCGTACGGCGACCGAGTCCGGCGCAAGCTCAAGCGCCTCGGCAACCGTCACACCCAGCGCGCACTTGCCGCAGCGATGGTGACCCGATGAGCCGCCTGCCCACTCCGGAGGGAGAGCGCGGCCTGCTGGTTCGCGTGCCCACCGCGCCGACCTGCACTGCCATGGCCGGCACCGGATCGGTCGGCGGCGCCCTGCTGACCGGCACGGTCCCGCCCGACTCCCCGCTGGTGTGGCCGCTCGTCGTCCTCGCCCTCGGTTCCATGGCCTACGACCTCGGAGTCCGAGCCCTCCGACGCCAACGCGGATGACACCGCGATGCCGACGCTCCCAGACGGCGGACCGCGCGCCACCACCCCGGCCAGCCCACCGTCCCCGGCGTCGGTTCGGCCGTTGCTGGTCCCTGTTGCCGTTTCAGCCACCGCGACGTGGTCGATGACGGCGAGGGGGCTGGGCGGTCAGACCAGCTGGACCCAACAAGCGGCGGCCGCGCGTATCGTCATGCGCGGCCGCCGCTGTGCGTCTGCCCGGTATCAGTCCACTGCGGAGGCGGTGCCGGGGCGCTGGTCCTCGAAGAAGTCGAGCTTCTGTCCGAAGAGCTCCTCGGCCTCGCCCGCCCCCGGTGGGAGCAATGCTCAAGACCTGTGGATCGCTTCCGGGAGGAACGCGGAGGGCGTACCTTCCCGAGTGATCCCGTGACGGTCATCGAGTAGGCCGACGTTGCAGCGTCGGTCGGGAAGGCACGCCCGTGCTCACGGTAGTCAATGTCGACGGTTCGACGCGAGACGGCTCCCTGCTGGACGAAATCGTCCGTGAGGGCGCCAGGCGGATGTTGGCCGCCGCACTGGAGGCCGAAGTCAACTCCTACATCGCCGAGTTGGCCCACGAGAAGGACGAGAACGGACGCCGCCTGGTAGTCCGCAACGGCTACCACCAGCCCCGGAAGGTCACCACCGCTGCCGGCGTGATCGATGTCAAGGCCCTGCGGGTGAACGACAAGCGCGTGGATGAGCTGGCCTTCTACGGCTACCCCGCCGAGCACTGGATCCACCTGCGGACCACCAACCCGATCGAGTCGACCTTCGCCACCGTCCGCCTCCGCACGAAGGTCACCAAGGGCGCTGGCTCCCGCGCCGCCGCACTCGCCATGGTCTTCAAGCTCGTCGAGTCCGCCCAGGCCCGCTGGCGAGCCGTCAACGGTGCCCACCTCGTCCCGCTCGTCCGCGCCGGAGCCCGCTTCGAACGCGGCCAGCTCGTCGAACGCCCCAAGGCCGTGGCCGCGTGAACCGGCCCGCGATCCTGATCGACATCGGCGGCGTCCTCATCCCGGACCACCTCACCACAGCCGCTGCCGAGTGGAGCACCCGACTCGGGATTACCCAACGTGCTTTCCTCGCCGCGCTCTTCGGCGGAAACGATGACAAGGTCCTCATCGGCCGCACCAGCGAGGAGGCCTGGTGGCACATCGTCCGAGACCGGCTCGGCGTTGGCTCCGACCTGATCGACGCGATCCGATGCGATCTGGCGTCCAGGGAGAGCTGGGACTACGCCCTCGTCGAGGGCCTGCGCAGCCTCCGCGGCTCGGCGAAGACCGCCATAGTCAGCAACACCTGGCCACAGATGCGCACCAGAATGGCAAATGCTGGCCTCCTCGACATGGTCGATGCCATCGTCTTGTCGTGTGAAGTCGGGTACGCCAAGCCCGACCCCCGCATCTATGCTGCGGCCCTCCAACGGGTCGGCGCCCGTCCCGCAGAGACCCTCTTCATCGACGACACTCCAGGGCACGTCGCCACCGCAAGGTCACTCGGCATGACCGGTCACGTGCACACAAGCACCGGGGACACCATTGCCCGGATCCAGGAGTTCCTGCAGTCGCCGGGCTGAGACCGGCCCGCCGGCATCACCAACCAAGCACCATCCACAACTCTTGACAATTACTCCCGGCCGCCTCCTGGTCCTCGAAGACGGCTGGGCTGACCGCGACACCGCCACCCCGGGACCGGCCGCCGGCCCCGACCCGACCTGGTCCGCCGTCCCGGCCGACAACTGGCTGACGATCCGCCGTCCCGGCGGCCTGACCTGGTTCGACGGCGAGATCGCCGCCACCCGCGAGTGGCGCCGAGCGGTTCGCGAGCACCGCACCCTGCTGCTGATCACCGGACCGTTCACCAGCGTCTTCGACTTCCAGCCCGCCGCCGCAGCCGGCCAGCTGTTCCTCCTCACGACGCCGATCCGGCTCGCCAGCGGCTTACGGCAGATCGGTGCGACCTAGCCAGTCCGGCTTCACCGGTACCCCATCGGGGTAATGCTCCTCGGGCGGTGAGGCGGGCGGCATCGTGTCCGCAGGCTCCGGCTTGGCTGTGTGTGTGTCCGTCGGCTTCGCCGGTGCGGCGGTGTCCTCCATCAGCTCCGCAATCGTGAACCGGGTGCCCAAGGACCGCGCGAAATAATCGACGACCATCAGGAAGTCGTCGCCGTTCCGGAAGAGCCGGCGGCGCTTCCGCTGCTTGGGATGATGAGCCAGGAAGCGTCGAGCATGCCTCTCAAGCTCCGCCAGAGCCTCTTCGCGCGTGCCCTCCACATACGCCAACACGCATGTCTCCGTGGTGCAGCCCCCTGAGCTTGGATCGGTTTTCTCGCGGATCAGTCCCCAGGTCGCCATCGTCACCCCTTCCCGCTGAAGCAAGTAGAGATTCACAGTAGTCAACTACGAGCGTCCCCACGGATGGTCGGCGGTTTCTAGGAGGCTCTGCCCACCGGCTTCTCCACGAATTTCGGCACCCCCGCTGACCTGCACTGGGGAGTTTCGCCTCCACGGCCGGTTAGTTTCGCCCGGGAGAGCTGGGGAGTTCCGGGCACCGGCCGGTGAGACCCGGCTGTTGGTACGGCCGGCGGGCTCTGGGTGTTCACCCGGCCCAGCCTCCTCGGTCGGCGGCGCTAGCCACGGACCCACGCCCGAGATGCCGCCTGTTCGATTCCTGGCCCTGACGAACGCTTCGCACACCTTCAGAAACAGGTACTGAGGCCTTTCCGCGTGCCTGCCGGGTCGGTGAATGACACGGTCCACGACCATCGTTGGCCTTCCGACAGCTCCTGGTCCTCCGGGATTTTGCCGGTCCAGCCCCCGAGGAACTCGGCGTGCGGGCCGATCATGGTGCGGTCCCACTTCACGTCGCCGAACCAGGGGGCTACTTGGCCTGCGGGGTCACGACCGAGACCAGGGCAGGCGCCAGCACGCCGGCCAGCGCGATGGCGGGAAGGGCAGCGACGCCCGGGGGAACCCCGAACTTGGACGCCGCCCAGATTCCCGCCAGGGCGAACGCCGCCACCACCAGGGCGGGCACGACGATGCGGACCAGGGACTGGAGCCAGAGCAGGATCAGGGCGGCGTGGTCCCGTACCGGCTGGAGCTCCTTGAGCTCCTCTTCTGGGAGTAGGGCGCCGACGCGTCCGGCGACGTAGTTGTCCGCGACCTCCACCAAGAGGCGGGCGATCTCGCGCGCGGCGCCTTCGGCGTCCGTGTCGAAGCCGGCTTCCGCCTTCCTCAGCCGGGCGGCGACGAGCCTGGCGTGCTTTCGCAGCTGCGGCCAGCGGTGGGAGCGCCAGGGCACCGTCTTCCGCCGGCGGTACATCTTGAGGATCTCCTGCTCGACGTAGCGCAGTTCGTTCGACACCTTGGTGAGGAGCTCGGGACGGGTCCGGGGGCTGGCGGCCAGCACGGCCGCGCAGGAGTTCAGCACGTTCCCGATGTCACGGACCGGCGTGAACCGGCTGGCGATGCCGAGCCACCCGACGCTGCTGCTGCTGACCATCAGACTGCCGCAGACCACGAAGAGAACCGGGAGGGCAACGAGTACGACGACGACTCTCATGGCCGGGAGGGCCGGCGGGAAGGTCAGCCGGGTGAGCCGCAACGCTCCTCTGACCGCGGCGAAGAGGATGATCAGGGTGAGCGCGCAGCGGAGCAGGTTCCTCCCGAACTTGCGCCAGCCGTAGGCGTATTCCCACAAGGCCCGCCGCATGGCGTTCGGTACCGGCTCGGTGAGCCCGATGACCTGGAACGACCGTCCCAGTTCCTCGGTGCGCTCGCACGCCGACCTATGCGCCTTGTGCCGCGTGCGGTTGCTGAGCCGGTAGTTGGCCCGCATCAGCCAGTCGATCACCGTTTCCCCCCACTAACCTGATGACCTTTCAGAGAGTGCCACGGCGCCCGCTTCGAGGTCCTGGCCTTCGGATAACTGGCTGGGCGGTGAAGGCGATGCACGGGTCAGGGGGGGTGTTCACCCGGGCACCGCCTTCCTGCGGCCGGCAGGTATCCAGGCCAACGATCGGCTTTGGGGTCGGTCACTCGGGGCAACGGCGCGGCTTGCGGCGTCTTGGTGGACAGGATCCGCCGGCCAGAGCGCCCGAAGGGGCGGAGTGACGGCGGAGCACGTTGCCCTCTGGCCCTCACCCCGGCAGGGCGGGGGACCGGGAATCCGGCTTATCTAGCTAGATAGAAGCGCAAAGGGAGGAGGCCCGGCACCCAAAGGGGTGCCGGGCCAATGCCGCGGGCTGTTGTGTCAGACCGCGGCGATGAGGGCGGCGGCGGTGTCCCACCCGTGGTGCCACGCCTGGTCGAGCAGGTAGCCGGCCTGAGGGTCACGCTGGAGCCACCCGCGGCTGCCGACGGCGAGCCGGACGACGCTGCGCGGCCGCTCGTCCCGCCAGTGACCACCCTGCCGCTCGGCGGCGTAGTGACTGGCCGCCGAGAGGGTGAGCGCGGCGGCCACCGGGGCGGGCCGCAGCCGCATACCGAGCAGCTGGGCGCCGCCCAGCAACACGGCGGCCTGGATGGGCGGCGCACGCCTTGCGGCCGGCCGCTCCAGTCTGGCCGTTTGTGGTGGCCTGGTGATCGCTCTGGAGGTGGTCTCCGACGGCGTGGGCGGCGTACAAGGCGATGAAGACGGCGGCGAAGAGGGCGGCGGTCGCGGGCATGGCGGTGCCTTCCTTGTGGCGGGTGTGGGTTGAGAGGAGGCCCGGGGCGGCCGTCCCGGGTGCTGCTGCTCGGGCGGTTGGTTACAGCTGCTCCGGGTCCAGGGTGAAGTGGAGGACGGAGGCGTTTCGGGTCTCCGGGCGCTGCTGGGTGATGGCGTTTCGGATCGCCTCGCGCGTGGCGGTGCGGGTGTCGCCGGGGCGGACCTTGTGGGTGCCCCCGAGAGTGAGGACGTCGTTGCCGTGCCCGGACAGCGAGGGGTACTGGAGGGTGATCTCCCAGCTGTAGGTGACCGGCTCGGGGTCGGCGACGGCCTCGCCGGTGGCGGTGCGGTCGACGACATCGCGGTCGATGTCGCGGTGGACGACCTGGACGGTGAGGCCGAGCTCGGTGAGTGCGGTGGCAAGTTCCAGGGCCACCGAACCGGCCCGGTGGAGGCCGCCGGCGCATCCCGAGGCGACCTTCACCTGGTGCTGTGCGGCGCTGGGGCCGGTGCGGTAGGCGAGGACGGCGGCGGTGGTCGCGGCGACCAGCTCGGGGATGCCAGCCGTGTTGCGCACGGCCTCGCGGACCTCCTCGTCGTGGGCGGTGAGGTAGCGCAGGCCGGGGGTGACGTGCGGGTCGCGGAAGTGCCGGCGGAGGTCGAGGGTGATGTCCTGGTCGGCCGGCGGGGCGTCGTGCAGGTAGCCGAAAGAGGTGATCACGACGTCCGGGGTGTTCGCGGTCTCGGAGGTCTTCGACATGGCGGTTCCTTCCGTGGCTTTGTCCGGTCCGGTTGGCCCGACACCTTTTAGAATGCCAACTTTTAATTGGCATGTCTAGTGGTGGCCAACTTTTAGTTCGCTCCGCATGTTCGGCCGCCCCGGTCCTGTTGTCCCTGTTAGGCCTGACACCTCCAACACCCTGCTGAAGAGGAATCGGGAAACCTCGTGA
Organism: Kitasatospora cathayae; assembly: GCF_027627435.1. Taxonomy (GTDB): domain Bacteria; phylum Actinomycetota; class Actinomycetes; order Streptomycetales; family Streptomycetaceae; genus Kitasatospora; species Kitasatospora cathayae. The sequence continues at coordinate 37,427 of NZ_CP115453.1, forward strand.
TGCCCTGACACCAAGGGCGGCCAACAGCGACGGTGAGGGCATGACGAACCGCTACTTCGAGGCGCCCGACGACTACGAGCCCGCGCCCGGTGACCCGCTCAGCGTTTTCCTGGGCGGCGGGATCACCGGCTGCCCCGACTGGCAGGCCCCGGCCGCCGAGGAGCTCCTGGACGTTGGCCTGATCGTCTTCAACCCGCGCCGCCGCTCGTTCCCGATCGACAACCCGGACGAGGCCCCGCGCCAGATCGCCTGGGAGCACCGGCACCTGCACCTGGCGGGCGTGACCTTGTTCTGGTTCCCCGCCGACCAGGTACAGCCCATCGCGCTCTTCGAGCTGGGAGCCGCCCTCGGTGAGGGCCGGCACATCGCGGTCGGTGCGGCGCCCGGCTATCCGAGGCGCCTGGACGTCGAGCACCAGGTCGCCCTCACCGGGAACACGAGGACGGTGCACGCCTCGCTCTCGGACGTGCTGGACGAGGTGATCGCGCACGCTGCCCGGGCGGCCATGGTCCCGCTGGCGCCTCCGCCGGCCGAGCGGGGCTGAATGCCCGGCGTTGTCCGGCGCGTACGGCGGCCAGCCGGGGAGCGTCCTGTCCGCGCCGGATGATGCCGGGCCGGGCCTGGGTCCGGGCGCGGCAAGCGGCCCGGTACCACAGGGATCAGCCAGCTGTTCTTCCGCCGGCCGTCAGCGGCCGCGGCTTGGCCCGCGGTGGCTTGGCGGTTCCGGCCCGCGGTAGTGCTGTTGCTGGCGGTACTGCTCCTGCAGGCGCTGCTGTTCCTGGCGGCGCTGCTCCTGGATCCGGGCGCGGTGTTCCCGGCGGCGGGTGTTCTCGGCCGTGTTGCGTTCCGGCGACATCTGCTTGCGCAGCCGGGCCTCCTCGACCAGGCCTTCGGCGCGCGCGCGGTGGTCGGCGGCGCTGGTGCGGTGCCGCTCGGCCTCGGAGAGGGCGCGCTGGTAGGCGTTGGTGTCCGCGCGGTGCGCGTGGCGGGTGATCCGGGCCAGGTGGTCCTCGGGGGCCTCGTCGCGCTGGATCTGGGACCGGCCGCGCAGCTTCCAGGCCTCGCGCTCGGCGTCCCGGGCGGCGTTGAGCAGCTCGTTGCGCTGCCGGTCAAGCTGGTCGATCAGCGCGCGGCGCTCGGTGAGCCGCTCCCCTAGGGCGTCGGCCACCTCGTGCATGCCCGCCGCGCGGAAGGTGAGCTTGGTGAACCGCTTCGCGGCCTTCTGCTGCACCAGTTCCTGGATGCGGTATTCGCGGCGCTGCTCCTCCCACAGGGCGAGGACCCTCGTGTGGTTCTCGTCGGCCTGGCGGGTGAGCTCATCGGCGAGCTGCAGCTGCTCCTGGGACTGGTGCAGGTAGCCGACCAGTTCGGCGACGCGCGCGGCGGCCGGGGCGCGGTCGGTGCCGAGGACCGGGCCGAGCTCGTCGACGGTGCGCTGGGCCGCGGCGGCGAGCTTGTCCGCCGCGGCCGCCTTCTCCAGGGCGCTGTCGTGGGCGCGCTTGATGTCGATGACGTGCCCGAACTCGCGCTGGCGCCAGGAGGGGATCGCGGCGTCGGCGGCCAGGCGGGCCACCCGCTGCTCGGCCTCGGCCTTGCGCGAGGCTTCCTGCTGCGCCGCCAGGGCGCGGGCCTGCTCGGCGACGGCCGCCAGGACGGCCGGGTCGATGGTCGGCGCGGCCGGCGCCGGGCGTTCGACGAGCGCCGTGGCCGTCGCCTGCTGCCAGGTGGTGCGGATCCGGTCGGCAGCGGGTGCCGCCTCGTGGTGGCGGGCGGCGCGCTGCTCGGCCGCGCGGGCGAGTCGGCCAAGGTGCCCGCTGCGGTGCGGCTGCTGTTCGTCGCGCTCGACCTGGTCGGCGGCAGCCCGGGCGGTGGCGCGGTGGGTCCGGGTGGTCGCGGTCGTCCGCCGGGACCGGGCCTGGCGGCCTCGCTCGTCGGCGAGCTCCTCGGGCCGGTGCCGGTCGGCGCTGATCCGGTCGCGGGCGTCCTCGACCAGGATGTCGATGTCCTGGCGCCCGGCCGGCTCCCCGGCCTCGGGCCCGGCGGTGCGGGTGCGCCAGGGCTCCAGCACCGCGGCCGCCTCCGGCCGCCGGAGCGAGGCCTGCGGCTGCGCCAGGACCGGGCCGTTCTCCAGCCCCGAGAGCGGTGCGGCCGGCTCCACGGTGACGAGCAGCACGGCGGGTTCGGCGGTGCGCAGGGCGAGGCCTCCGCCACCGCCGGGACCATGCGGTTCGGGACCGCGCGGGGTGCGCCGCGGGCGGCCCGGGCCAGAGGGGCCGGGCCCGTCACCACCGTTGGGGGTGTTGGGTCCAACGGGTCCTCGCTCGGCCACGCGACCGGTGATCATGCCTTCGGCGCTGTCCGCGTCCAGCGTCTTGCCGTAAGCGGAGACCGCGCGCAGCAGCAGCTGGCCGGGACTGGCCGGGGCGCCGAGGCGGGCCCGGGTGCCTTCGTCCTCGACGCTCTGCAGGGGCAGCCACAGGTCCGAGCGTTCCTTGGCGCGGGTGATCGCCGGGTACAGGGTGAAGGCGTCGGCGCCGGTGCCGTTGACCAGCGCGCGCATCGCGGTCAGGCCCTGGGCGGCGGTGACGGTCATGGCGTAGGCGTGGGTGAGGGCGCCCTCGGCGATCTGGTCGCGGGTCAGCCACGCCTGCTCGGTGACGAGCTTGTCGGGTCCGGCCCCCCGCTGCCACTGCACCAGGGCGCCGCGCTGGTCGACGGTCAGGACCACGCCGCGGTAGCCGTTGAGGATGTCCGGTTCGCTGCCTGCGGTGCGCCGGGATCGGCGGTCGTTGACCTTCGTGCGGACCAGGTCGCCGACCGCGAGGTCGAGCACGCGCCCGTCGGCCAGGGCGAAGGCGTGGTCTGCGCCGAGTTCGCCGGCGGCGCGGCGAATCTGGCGCGCCCCGGCGTTGAGAGCGTCGACATCCGCGTTGCGTCCGGCGAGCAGCAGCAGGTTGCGCAGGTTCTCGTGCGGATCGGACCAGCGGTGGCGCTCGCTGCTCCAGACGGTGAGCATCGCGGCGGTGGTCTGCTCGCCGATCTCGGTGGCGTGGACGTGGCCGGCGTCGGCGAGCCGGGCGAGCGCGGTGGAGCGCCCGCCGGTGCGCCACACGGTCAGCGCGTCGCGCTCGACGGCGGCACGCTGGCGGCGGTTCTCCTTCAGCGCCAGACCCTGGACGGTGCGGTGGATCTCGGCGAAACCACCGCCGACGCCGATCGGCTGGAGCTGCTGCTCGTCACCGACCAGCACGAGCTTGGTACCGGTCTCGGCGGTGTGGGCGAGCAGCTTGGCGAGGGTTCGGTCGTCCGCCATCGCCGCCTCGTCGACGACCAGGACGTCGATTCCCGCGAGGCCTTCGCCGTCCTGGATGCGTAGCAGCCAGGACGCCACGGTGGTGGAGGTGATGCCGGATTCGGCCTGCAGGTTCTGCGCGGCAACCGCCATCATCGCGGCGCCGGCGACGGTCAGCCCGGCCTGCTCCCAGGTGTGCCGGGCGGCGGAGAGCATCGTGGTCTTGCCCGCCCCGGCGAGGCCCTGGACGGTGTCGACGCCGTGCCCGGCGGTCAGCAGCCGCAGCACCGCGGCGCGCTGCTCACCACTCAGCTGCAGCTGCTTGGCGGCCTCGAACACGGCCGTCTCGCGGACCGCCTCGACCGGGTCGACGATGGCGGCATGGTCGGCGATCCGCTCCGCGGGAACGGTGGTGATGACCTGCTCGGCGGCCAGCACGTCCACCGTGGTGTACCGGGCCGCGTTGGTGTGGTGGGAGGCGTGCAGGTCCGCCAGCGCGACCGCGTACCCGGCCTCGGCGAGGACCTGGTCGGTGAGTGTCTCCAGCTCCAGGTGCCCGTACAGGCCGGGCGGCAGCGCGCGGGCGACCTCGGCCAGGGCCTGTGCCCTGGAGAGGTCCTTGCGCTTGCTGGTGACGCCGGTCTCGGGGTCGAAGACCTGCGAGGCGAGCCCGGCCAGGTCGGGCAGATCGAGGCCTTCACCAGGTCCGGCTGCCCCCGGGAACGCGGCGGCCAGCACCTGCCGCAGGCGTTCCTCGCCGCCCTGTCCGTGTCGGTCGGCGAGCACCTGGACGGCGTTGGCGTGCCACGCCGTGAGGACGTCTACCTCGGCGATGTCCTGCTTGGCCTCGCGCTGCTTGGCGGCCAGGACGCGGCGCTGCGCGGTGCTCAGCTCAGCCCCGCCGGCCTCGAGGATCTGCCGGTTGCGGCGCGAGAAGGAGCCGCGCAGCTCGGTGGGGACGGCCGCGATCTCCCACTCGCGGTTCGCCTCGTTGTACTCCCACGCCACGCCCAGGCGCTCGGTCAGCGCGGTGCGGAACAGCGCCTTCTGGAGCTCGTTCGCGGCGTGGGAGTGACGGCGAAGGTCGCGCCCGCCGGACGCCGGGGAGCGCCACTTTCCGTCCTCGCACCTCACCATCCGGGCCAGGACGACGTGCGCGTGCAGGTGCGGATCGCCCACCGACCCGGCGACCGGGCGGGCGCTCTTGTGGGTCATGATCCAGCCGAGGAACCCGGAGGACGCGACGCGTTCGGCGATCTCTCCGTCGCCCTGGTGGCCGCTGACGCCGTACGAGCACCACGTCTCCAGCGCGCTCACCGCGCTGCGCACCGAGGCCAGGAACTCCTCCTCGATGATGCCCCGCACGTCGGCCGGGGCGAGTCCCCACGCGGTCGAGACGGACTTCGGGAGCGTGAAGCCGATGTCGTCTCCGGCGACGTCCACGCGCTCGCGGTCGCCGGCGTGCCGCCACGCCGAGGCGAGCGCGGCGGGCCGGTAGACGCTCTCCAGCTCGATGCCGGCGGCGGTGGCCAGCTGTGCGAGAGCGGTCACCGGGGCGCGGTGCTCGCCGCCGTCACGCAGGTTCATCCGCTCGAGCCGGGCCAGTCGCTCGCGCAGGTCCCGGGTCGGCATCAAGGCGGCGGGCGACGCCGCTCCGGCCCGGTCGGCGGCGTCGCGAAGGGCGGCGAGCAGCGGCGCCGCGCTGAGCTTTCCGGCGTCGGCGACCCGCCACACCGGGTTCGTCAGCTGCTCGCGGGTGGCCGGGTGCTGGCCCGACATCAGGGCTCGGGCGGCGTGCGGATCGACCCGCTCTCCGGCCACCAGGCCGACCTCGGCCAGGCCTGCGCCGATCCACTCCAGGGGCCGTGCCTTGCCGTCCAGGCGGTATTCGACGGCCGCGCTCGCGCCGTGGTCGGGATGCCGCTCCCCGGGCCCGGGGGCTTTCTGGTGTTCGCGGTCGCAGCCGTCGCCTTCGATCAGGCGGTATTCGATCTGCGCCTCGGAGCGGATCGCCGTGACAGCCACGCGACGAATCCCCTCCCCTGTGCCCGCAGAACGCCCCCGTGGCGGCCTGGAAACGCCTCGCCCTCACCCTGCGCCGACGCGGTGGTGTTCGCGCGGCCTGTGTCCGTGTATCGGAGATACCCAGGCACATGTTCGTGGAGCGTGGCTTGATCGTTTTGTGTGGTCAGTATCTGCTTGATGGTTGTTGTGGTTCAAGTTGCTTGGTCGGTGTGCTGCTGTTCTGTGATGGTGATTTGGTCGCTGTGTCTGTTTTTGTCCTGATGTTGGGTCTGTTTTCGCTGATGGGCTTGCTGTTGGGGTCGAGGTGATTCCGCAGAACGGTGGAATCGTCCGGGGGAATCGCCGGGCGGGGGCTTGTGACCATGGCCAGGGTTTCGTCACAGTTGCTTCTTGTGACGGAATCCGAGGGGACCACAGGACTGTGCACCGCTCCCGCCCGCGGGGGCGGTGACGGCGGGCTGTGCGGCAAGCCGCTCGCCCGCAAGAAGACCGGACGGGCGGCGCTCTACTGCAGCCACGCCTGCCGCCAGGCCGCGCTGCGCCAGCGCCAGAGAGCCACCGCCGGCCCCGCGCTGCTCGGCCAGGCCCAGGCCCTGCTGCGCGAAGTCGATCCTCTCGCCGCCGCCGAGCAGCTGCACCTCATGCCGCTCGGCGACGAGCAGCTCGCCGCGTTCATCCGCCACGCCCGCGCGGTGCGCAACGGGCTGCGCGGGATGTACGCCGTCCTCGGCGTCCAGCTGCGCCCGCTCGATCTCCAGGACACCCGCGAGCGGCTGCGCGAACCCCGCGCCGCGAAGGCCGCCCCTGCGCCGGCCGCACCTGGGCAGGAGGAGCTGCCCGCAGCCCTGGTCGCCGCGATCGAGGAACCGGCCACCGCCGCGGCGAAGGCCGTCGCGCCGCCGAAGCCGCGCCGCGCGGCACCCGACCGGCCGCCGGTCGCCGGCCTGGTCCCGACCGATGAGCAGCACGCCATCATCGACGCCTGCCTCGGCGGCGGCGACCTGGTCGTGGAGGCCGGCGCGGGCACCGGCAAGACGTCGACGCTGCGCATGGTCGCCACCGCCCTCGGCTCCCGGCGCGGCCTGTACATCGCCTTCAACAAGGTCACCGCCGACGAGGCCAAGAAGTCGTTTCCCAAGACGATCGACTGCCGCACCGCGTACTCCCTCGCCTACCGGGCCACCAGCGACGCCATGAAGGCCCGCCTCAACGGTCCGCGGGTACCGGCCAGCCGCTCGGCGGAGATCCTGCGCATCCTGGAGCCGCTGCGCGTCAACGCCGATCTCCTGCTGACCCCGGAGACGCAGGCCCGCCTCGCCCTGGAGGCCCTCCAGCAGTTCTGCTACTCCGACGACCGGGTCGTCGGCGCGCACCATGTCCGCCCGCCGAAGGGACTGACCGATCGGGAGGAGCAGCTGCTGCGCGAGGCGGTGCTGCCGTACGCGACGGCGGCCTGGGAGGACGTCACCTCGCCGCGCGGGCGGCTGCACTACGCCCACGACCACTACCTCAAGGCGTGGGCGCTCACGAGCCCGAAGCTGCGGGCCGACTACGTGCTGCTGGACGAGGCACAGGACTCCAACCCGGTCATCGCCGACCTGGTGCAGGCGCAGGAGCACGCGCAGCGGATCGCGGTCGGCGATTCGAACCAGGCGATCTACGGCTGGCGCGGGGCCGTGGACGCCCTGGTCACGTGGCCCGCCCGCCGGCGGCTGCGGCTGACCGAGTCGTGGCGCTTCGGCCCGGCCGTCGCCGCCGAGGCGAACAAGTGGCTCACCCTGCTCGGCAGCACGATGCGCCTGACCGGCTCGGGGCCGGACACCCGGGTGGTCGACGGCGGCCTGGACAAGCCCGAGGCTCTGCTGTGCCGCACCAACGCCGAGGCGATGCGCCAGGCTATGGTCGCGCTCGCCGCGAACAAGCGCCCGGCCCTGGCCGGCGGCGCCGGAGCCATCAGGGCCCTGGCCGAGGCTGCCATCACCCTGCAGCAGGGCAAGGGCTGCTCCCACCCCGAGCTGATCGCGTTCACCACCTGGGACCAGGTCCGCCAGTTCGTGGCCCAGGACAAGTCCGCCGGGGAGCTGCGTACGTTCGTGCGGCTGATCGACTCGCACGGCGCCGAGGGCATCCTCAAGGCCTGCGGCCAGCTGGTCGGCGAGCGCGGCGCGGACGTGACGATCTCGACCGCGCACAAGGCCAAGGGCCGCGAGTGGGACACCGTCGCGGTGTGCGGCGACTTCGACGAGCCGAAGCCGGACGAGCGGACCGGGGTGGTCCCGCCGCCTCGCCGCGACGACATGATGCTCGCCTACGTCACCGTCACCCGTGCCCGCAAGGCCCTGGACCGCTCGGGTCTGGCCTGGGTTGACCAGTACGGCGGCGGGCCCGCCGGCCGAACTGTGCCCCGCAGTCTCACCGCAGTGGGCCGCGCGGCGCGGAACCTGGCGGCCATGGAGACCTGGTCGCCCGACCTCGACCTGGACGGCTGACCGGCTCGCCGCACACGCTGCCGCGCCCCCGTTGGACCTGTCAGGTCCAACGGGGGCGCGCTGTGGCTGCAGCTACCGGGCGTCGGGCAGCAGTTCGGCGAGCATGGCGGTGAGCGGGGCGAGCTGGTCCGGCTGGATGGTCACCTTCCCGCGGTCGCCGTGGTCGGGGTCGATCAGGAGCAGCATGGTCGACCCTGCGTCCTTGCCGTGGGACTCGGTGGGGATCTGGTCGAGGAGCTGCCACAGGATGCCGGCGAGCTCGGCGCGGGAGCAGTCGATCTGGTCGAGCGAGAGGGGCGCCCTGGGCGCGGGGGTGGTCATGGCGGTCATGCTGGCGGGGCGGCGGCAGGTCAGGGCGGTGATCCGGTTCAGGATCACCAGAACGGAGTCGAGCGTCTGCAGGTACGGCTGCAGGTCGGCGAGCAGCTGGTTGAAGTCGTGCACGGGGAGGGTCTCCTCGCGGTGGATCGGGCTGGGCCCGGCGCAGGCTCTCTGCACCCCTTGGCTGCGCGAACCATCCCTTTGGCAGGACGGCCCGGTCGCACGGGGCCGGAATCCAGTCCGTTGAGGTGGTCCGGTCGCCCGCCCGACCCTATTGGACCCAATAGGGGTAATAGGTCTAGTCGGCAGCGGAGTTGGCGCATCGTCGCAGTTCGGTGATGGTGAGTTGGCCACGGGCGGCCGTCGCTTCACGCGCATGCGCGGAGGGGGCCGTCCCAAATACCCGAAGCCCCGGTCCGGCTCGTTGGAGCCGGACCGGGGCTTCGGTTGTTCAGCGACCCCCTACTAGGTGGATCAGTTCAGCTGCGGCGGCGGCGAGCTGGCCGACGGCGGCTCCGGCCAGAGCTGCCCCCACTGCCTGTGCCGCGCCGGTGGCCAGGTCGCGGCGTGTACGCCGCAGCACCGGCCGCCGCCGCGGGGTGGAGATCCCATCATCACCTGCGGGTCGCGCGCTCGGCGGGCTGGCGCCGACGGGGCGACCTGCCACGCGCGATCCGGCGTTCGCCCACCATCGCCGGGCGCGGCTGATAGACGGTCGGCGGAGTCGCCGGCCACTGCTCGACGATGTCCAGCAGGGCCTGCTCGCCTCCCCCTTCGACGTGCACGGTGAGCACTTTGGCCACCTCGGCCGGGTCGCCGGGGCAGAGCGTGCCCTGCCCGGGCAAGGCATCTTCGGCAACCTCGGTCGCCCGCTGCTGCCAGATGCCGGCTTTCTCCCGACGCCCGGTCCCGGCGAAGTGAACCGCGAGGAGGTGAGCGGCGAGCTCGTCGTCCGCGCCCGCCGCCACCTCCCACCAGAACTCGGCCCAGGGCGACTGGCCCAGCAAGTACATCAGGCAGCCGACGACGCGCGCGGCGGCCTCGTCGCAGTCGAGCCCGGCGAGCGTGTCGGCGATCGACTCGGGGGGTGCCTCGCTCACTACGGCCGCGCACAGGTGCTCCAGGTCACGGCGCAGATCGGCCCGACCGGAGGCGGCCACCACGTCCAGGTGCTCGCGCTTCTGCGGGGTGCGGGCGGCCGAGGCGGGCGGTGCCGTGGCCGTCCGGGGGGCCGCCGGGGTGCGCTCGGACCGCCCGACGGTGCGGGCGGGGGCCGGTCGTTCCCCCTCTGCAATGCGTGCGGCGAGGCGTCGTACGCTCGCCACCGGGTCATGCCCTTCAAGCTCCCGTCCCAGTTCCTCGGCGTCGTCCCGCAGCAACTTGTGGATGTTCACGTCAGGTCCCCTCGTCCTTGGTGATCGTTCCGGGGGTCGAGCAGGTACTCCATGTGACGCGTGCCCAGGGAGTAGTACGTCCGCGCCGTGCTGGGAGCGATGTCGCACACCGCGGCGATGGTCGGGTAGTCCACCGCGAGCTGGCGCAGCCGCACCACCTCGGCCTGCACCGGGTACGCCTTCGCCAACTCCTCCAACGCCCAGCGCAGCGCGTCGCGGTCCACCAGCTGATCCATCGGCTCATGGCCGGTGTCCTCCGGACCGGTGTGCCGGATCAGCTTCAGCGTCTTCGCATCCACCCGGCCGCGGCGGCGGAACGTATCGGCCACCGCGTCCCGCACCAGCTTCCAGGCGAAGGCCTGCACGGCGCGGACGTCCGGACCGCCCAGGGCGCGGTCCCACTTCTCGTACAACCGGATCCCCGCCTCCTGCACGGCGTCCTCAGCATCAGCCCGGTTCCGAAGCTTGCCGAGGGCGTAGCGCAGCCACCTGCCTTCCTCCTCCACGTAGAAGACCGTGAAGTCGAGGGCGAGCGAACGCATCGGGTCCTGCTCCAGGACCTCCTGGTCATCGCCCGAGAACGGCGTCGTCACCGTGCCTCCTGTACGACGGTCGCCCGCTGCCGTGCAGCCGGCGAGGGTGATCCGGTAGAGGTCGCCGTGGCGGCGACGGGCACCGGGGACGGCCCCCGACACCTGGGAAGCGAGGCGACCAAACCGGCCCGCCGCGTCGCGCTTCTCCCGGATCTTCCTGACGACGCCGACGCTCGCCGGTATCCGACAAGGCCTCAGAGGCTGCCGCACGCTGCTCCCCCCTCTCTGCTCTTTCCGGTGTCCGGCGCACCGGGCGGCGCGCCGACGCCCTGTGGGGCGCAAAGGGAGAACCGTTGCGAGAGGGGGCCTCGTTGATCCGATCAGGCGGTCATTTGATGACCGTAAGTGATAGAAAATGCACATAGCGTGCTGACCTGCAGATTTGAGCGCATGCAGACCCTTGCAAGCACCATTTCGTGACATGGATCACGTGTTTGGCATGCCATCAGTCTTGCTACAGGGGGCGCTGGGGTGGGGCACCCACCCCCACCGCCAAGACCCGAAGCCGCCTTGCGGCACCCACACGCGCACACCAGCCCTGTTGGGTCCAACAGCTCCAATGAGCCTGTTGGGGATAAACCTAATGTGGCCGTTGCGAGCCAGCCCCGGCTCAACGGCCTCCACCCTCCTGTTCACAGGAGTCGAGGCCCCGGTGACCCCGACCGGGAACGCCACCACCCGTCACACCGAGGACAAGGTGACGGAACATCTGACTTGGGCCGGGGCGCGCCCGTCCGGGTGAAGCTCGTTGGGAGACAGCCTTTCCGCTGGCTACGGTCACGCCATGACGCCAAATCAGGTGTGGCTGGCCGTCCGCGACGGAGACGACTCGATGATGGTCCGCGCGGATCGGATCACGGGTCTGCAGATGTCCGGCTCCGACAACGCCGAGTTCCCCTGGGAGTTGGAGGTGTTCATCCCCGGTCTCCCATCGCAGCGCGGATGGTTGACCGTGGCCCGCGGCGCGAGTGACCAGTGGTCGAAGCGCGCGCCGCTGGAGCTCCCCGCGCTGCTGCGCGGTAAGGAGCTCGACCGCCTGGAAGGCGGCAGCACCGTCGCCTACGCGGTGGTGGCAGACGAGTTCGACTCGGCGGAGAACGGCCTGCTGGACATCGTCTGGTCGTACAAGTAGCCGCACGGATCACCAGGGCGGCGTGAAGGGCCCTGTGGGCGCCTGTGAGACCTCCCGAGGTGAATGGCCCGCGGGGAGGGCTCACAGACGCTCACAGGGCCGTTGCCGCGCGATGCCGCGCCCACCCACGAAGCTGTGGGTGGGCGGAGCGCCTCTCGGTCAAACCGTTGGCCCAGATTCCCCGTGCTCAAAGCGGGCGGACCGTGCTGCCTCATAGGCCTTGATGACCTTGCGGTCCTGGAGGACGAACCAGGCTGGGTTGGGGTTGAGGATGTCCTTCACCGAGGTAAAGGCGTTGGGCGCGAAGATCGGCAGGATCAGCGGCTCAGCCTTTCCGTCGGCATCCTTTCCGCATTGGAACACGAAGTGCTGACAACAGATGGCGATCCTCGGCGGGTTGTGGATCAGCTCCTTGACCGCCGCCTGGTCCGACTCATCCAGCGTGCGAATCGCGGCGAAGGCGCGTTCGACTGTCTCGATCGACGGAGAGGCCGGCTGGTAGAAGTCGGAGGTCGGGATGAACGCAGCATGCACTGGTGCCCTGCCGAGCTCAGCATGCGGGATCTGTCCGAGTGCGAGGACGAATACGGCGTCACCGCCATACCTGAGAAGGTCCGACAGCAGTCGACCGTCGAACCTTTCTTCGTCGCCCTTCACCTCCACGAAGGCATGCAGGTCGGGCAGCCAGAAGTCCGGCAGGTAGGGCCGCCTGTCCAGGCCAACGGTGTAGCCCTGAGGCTCGTACTCCCAGGTGATGCCGATGGCGTCGAAGAAGACGGCCCACCGGGCCTCAAGGCGTGAACGGAAGTGGTGGCCGGCGTAGCGGGTTTCAATCGGCTGGATCGTGGTCATGTCCCCCTCCAAGCACTTGGGCGCCTTGCACGGCTTGTAGGTTCTCAGCTCAGATGACGGGGCGTGGCCCTATTGGCCAATCAGCTGTAGTGGCGTTGGTGGGCAACGGGGGTCGTCGGGGCTGTTCGAAGCTGGCTAGGTCAGACGTCTTTGGCCATGTCAACGAATCGCGAGTAGTGGCCTTGGAAAGCCACGGTGATTGTGGCGGTCGGGCCGTTGCGATGTTTGGCGACGATCATGTCGGCCTCTCCGGCGCGCGGGGACTCCTTGTCGTAGGCGTCCTCGCGGTGGAGCAGGATCACCACGTCGGCGTCCTGTTCGAGCGATCCGCTTTCGCGGAGGTCGGACGCCATCGGCGTCTTGTCCGTTCGCTGTTCCGGTCCTCGGTTGAGCTGAGAGAGCGCCACCACGGGAACGTTGAGCTCCTTCGCCAGCAGCTTCATGTTGCGGCTGATTTCGGAGACCTCTTGCTGCCGGTTCTCGGCGCGGCGGCCACCGTTCTGCATCAGCTGCAGGTAGTCGATGACGACCAGGCCCAGGCCGTGCCGCTGCTGCTGGCGCCGGGCCTTGGCCCGAATCTGCACGGCGGAGAGGTTCGGGGAGTCGTCGATGAACAGCGGCGCCGCGTTGATCGAGGGGGTCACGGCGGCGAGACGGTCCCAGTCGGCGTCGGTCAGGTGGCCGTTGCGCATCAGGTGCAGGCCGACGCGGGCCTCGGCCGAAAGCATGCGCATGGTGAGCTCGTCGCGGGTCATCTCCAGGGAGAACAGCGTGGTCGGCACGCCGGCGCGGATCGCAGCGTGCCGGGCCATGTCCAGCGCGAGGGTGGACTTCCCGATGGCCGGCCGCGCGGCAATGATCACGAACTGGCCGGGCTGGAGCCCATTGGTCAGCGCGTCAAGATCGGCGAATCCGGTCGGCACGCCGTGGACGTCTTTGTCCCGGCTGGCGATGTTTTCCATCAGCGCGAACGTGGCGCCGATGGTGTCCTCGACCTTGAGGATCTCCTCCTCGGCCCGGACGTCGTCCACCTTGGCAAGCTCGGCCTGCGCTGCGGCAACGACCTCGTCGACCTCGCCCTCGGCGGCGTAGCCCATGCTGGCGATGGCGGTGCCCGCTCCGACCAGGCGACGGAGCACGGCACGCTCGTGGACGATCTGGGCGTAGTACTCGGCGTTGGCGGCGGTGGGAACCGTGGTGACGAGGGTGTGCAGGTAGGAGGCTCCGCCAGCTCGGACGAGTTCGCCGCGCTTGGTGAGCTCATCAGCCACCGTGATGGGGTCGGCCGGCTCGCCTGCCGTGAACAGGTCGAGGATCACCGAGTGAATCAGCTCGTGGGCGGGGCGGTAGTAGTCGGCGGGCTTGAGCATCGCGACGACGTCCGCGATGGCGTCCTTCGAGAGCAGCATGCTGCCAAGGACTGACTGCTCGGCGGCGAGGTCCTGTGGGGGGACCTTCTCGAAATCGGCAGTCCTGTCGCCGGTGGCCCGGTTGGTCGGGGAGGGGCCTCCGCTGTTCATGTCGGACCAGTCGATGGGTTCGTCGTCGGCTCGGACCTGTGCGGGTACGCTCGTCATCGGATCTTCTTCCTAGCGGTTGTGGATTCGTCTGGCGGCCGGGGCTCTCTTCCCCGGCCGCCTTCGTGCTTTCAGGAGTTCGCGGGGCCACTGGCGGCGTTCCGCCGTGCACGCTCGATGATCGACAGGACATCACCGCCGGCAGCCTGAGGCTGCGAGGCCTGGCGCTGTGTGGCCGCCCGTGCCCGGCGCTGGGCGTCGCGTTCGGCCTCTCGCTCGTTGCAGGGAGCGCAGCGGGCCGCGTCCGTGTCCGGGTGCAGCCGGCACGGGCTCAGGGGCCCGTCGGTTGTACGGATCGGCAGCTGCGAGACGGTCGCCTGGTGCTGGGTGGCGAACCGCGGCTGACGACGTGGCAGGTCTTTGATCCGCTTCGGCAGGACCGATGCGTACCGCTGGATGCCCCCGGGGTTGGCGGTGAGCTCCGCGACCAGTTCCTCGTCGAGTTCCCACCCCTGCGCGACTACGACATCGGCCAGCAGAGGAGCGAGCTTGTGCGCAGAGTCGCGGCCGACCGTCCAGGGGCGCGGCAGGTCCTGCAGGAAGTCGGCGGCGGCAGCCACGAGCGGGGAGGTGACCAGCTTGGTCGCGTAGCGATCCTCCCCCTCCTCCCCCGAACCGACCCCGGTGGTGCCAGTGGGGGTAGGGGGGAGGGTGTATCCACCCTCCGGGGGGTGTGGGGGGGAGACGCTCGTACGGGGCTTGTCAGGCCCGGTACTACGACCTGCGGTTTTGTCCTCTGACGTACGGGGCTTGTCAGGACCCGTACGTGACGTACGGGGCTTGTCAGGCCCCGTACTACGACCTGCGGTTTTACCGTTACTTGCGAGTAGATCGCTCTGTACGGGGCTTGTCAGGCCCGGTACTACGACCTGCGGTTTTGTGACTTCGGCGGCTACGGTGACGTCGACCACCGAACCCTGCCAGTCAGGGTTGTACGCGGGCTCGAGGTACACCTCGTACTCCTGGGGCCCGAAGCCCTTCTTGCCGGGCTTGCGGGTGCGCGGCAGCTTGCGGACGAAGCCGGCCTGGATGAACCGCCGGACCATGTCCTTGACGGCATGGTCGCCGATCAGGCCCTTGCCGTTCGCGCTGGAGATTCCCTCCGAGCGGAGAGAAGCGAGCAGGTCCGCCATGGTGAAGTCGCCCTTGGCGGTGAGGAACAGCAGGTGCAACAGGCCCGTCATGTCGTGCGGTTCCGTCAGGCCGGAGCCGAACACCATGTAGCGGAACACGGTGACTGCGGGCACCGGGGCGGCCTGGGCGACCCGGAACGCGCCGTCGGGCACGTCGTCCTCGCGCTGGCCGGGAACGATTGGGGTGGTGCTCACCGGACCACCGCCAGCGCGGCTTGGTGGTGCGGGACGAAGATGGCGGCCTTGGTCGGCTCGCCGGAGGTGATGTCGGGCACACCGTGATCGGTGCGCCGGTCGTGCTGCGCCACTGCGGAGGCTCCCAGAGGGTAGACGGGGGCAGTGGTAAGGCCATCGGCCGGAGCACACGTGATCGCTTTTGGATGAACAGATGGCCGGGTGCTGTGGCCCAGCTCCGGGATGGTCTGGCATCCTTGGCGACGAGGCGCGGGGGACTGCGCTCTTGTGTGTGCTCCGGACCGGGATGGCGCCAACCACCAGGTTTCCAGTTACACACCGCTCTCGGGCTGCCAGGCCCGGAGCGGACAAGCGAATCGAAGGTCGACCTGTTCGCCCAGGTCGGCCTTCGGTGTTTTACGGGCCCATCAGGATCTGCTCCCTTTCGGTGACGGTGGAGACAGAGACGCGGGTACCGCGGCCGGTCAGGCTGGTACGTACAACGCACGGGCCGGTGCTGTCAGCGATCCATCGGTAGACAGTTCCGGGCGTCGCAGACCAACGGACGACCAGCTCAGCCACCGTCAGCCACCCCACCCCAGTCACGTCTCCTCGATTCCTGCTGATCTCTGCTTCGTGAAGACAGTAGTGGCATACAGCTGTGG
>NZ_CP115454.1 GCF_027627435.1 Kitasatospora cathayae
TGTTTATTATGTTCCCGGTTTAAATCGGAATATAATTTCATTGGGTTGTATTAAAAAACAATCTTATACCGTAAATTTCGGTATTAATAAAGTAGACATTTTCAGAAATGGAAACTTTATTTGTTCAGGATTAGAAGATAATAATTTATACATACTAAGGCCGTTAGTATGTGCAACGCTTTATAATTCCGAGTTGTTCCAGACTGCAGAGTCTAGAACATGTAAAGGTAGAATTTCTAAAGATGAGACCCTTCTGTGGCATCTAAGGCTTGGCCACATTAACCTCAATAGAATTCAAAGACTGGTTAAAAGTGGACCTCTAAGTGACTTAGAGCTTGGTACACTCCCAGTCTGTGAATCTTGTATAGAGGGTAAGATGACCAAGCGTCCTTTTTCAGCTAAAGGAAATAGAGCCACAGAACCGCTAGAGCTTATTCACTCGGATCTTTGTGGTCCGATGAATGTAAAAGCTAGGGGTGGATTTGAGTACTATGTGTCTTTTATAGACGACTACTCAAGATATGGGTACGTTTACCTGTTGCAATTCAAGTCTGAAACTCTTGAAAAGTTCAAGGAGTTTAGAGCTGAAGTTGAAAAGCAACTTGGTAAATCTATCAAGACACTTCGATCAGATCGTGGTGGAGAGTATATGGACTTGGAGTTCAAAGACTACTTGATAGAAAATGGGATAACTTCCCAACTTTCAGCCCCTGGTACACCACAGCAAAACGGTGTAGCTGAAAGAAGAAATAGAACCTTACTCGAAATGACGAGATCAATGATGAGTTACTCATCATTACCAGAATCTTTCTGGGGTTACGCATTGGAGACTGCGTTATACATCCTAAATAGGGTACCTTCTAAAAGTGTTTTAGAAACCCCTATTGAGTTATGGTTGGGACGTAAAGCGAGTTTACATCACTTCCGTATATGGGGATGTCCAGCACATGTGCTGAAATCAAACCCTAGAAAATTAGAACCACGTACTAAGGTATGCTTCTTCGTGGGCTACCCTAAGGAGACACGTGGTGGTTTATTTTATAGTGCTGACGAGAATAAGGTGTTCGTATCCACGAATGCCACATTCTTGGAAGAAGACTATATAGGAAACCATAAATCTCCTAGTAAGTTGTTACTAGAGGAGATTGTTCCAAGTGAAACCACAAATGAGCCAACAAGAGTTGTTGACTTGCCAAGCTCTTCTAGGAAGAGGGATTCTAGTCAAATCCACCTCAGTCCTCGTCGCAGTGGGAGGGTATCCAAGTTACCCGAGCGATACTTAGGCTTGACTCAGGTCAATGCTGGGGGCACGGACTTAGAGGATCCATTGTCTTATAAGCAGGCAATGGAGGATGTTGACAAGGATAAATGGCTAAAAGCCATGGATCTTGAGATGGAGTCCATGTACTCCAACTCAGTCTGGGAGCTAGTAGATCAACCAGTTGGGGTAAAACCCATTGGGTGCAAGTGGATCTATAAGCGGAAACGTGGAGCCGACGGGAAAGTAGAGACTTTCAAGGCTAGGCTTGTAGCAAAGGGTTATACCCAAAGGGAAGGGGTGGATTATGAAGAAACCTTCTCCCCTGTTGCTATGTTAAAGTCTATTAGGACTCTCCTATCCATAGCAGCCTATTTTGATTACGAAATATGGCAGATGGATGTCAAGACCGCATTTCTGAATGGGTATCTTGACGAGAGTATCTATATGCTCCAACCAGAGGGATTCATTGTCCAAGGTGAAGAACAAAGAGTTTGTAAGTTGCTGAAATCCATTTATGGATTAAAGCAAGCTTCACGGTCTTGGAACATAAGATTTGACACTGTGGTCAAATCCTATGGCTTTGAACAGAATGTTGATGAGTCTTGTGTCTACAAGAAGATACTCAACAAAGATGTGGTATTTCTCATCCTTTATGTTGATGACATCTTACTTATTGGGAATAATGTAAGAGTGTTATCGGACGTTAAGCAATGGCTTGCTAACGAATTCCAAATGAAAGATTTGGGAGAGGCTCAATATGTTCTTGGTATCCAGATAATAAGGAACCGAAAGAACAGAAAGTTAGCATTGTCTCAGACATCCTATATTGACAAGATAGTTGCCAAGTATGGGATGGATAAATCCAAGAAAGGAGCATTACCTTTCAGGCATGGGATTTATCTGAGTAAGGACCAGTGTCCTAAAACTCCTCAAGAAGTTGAGAGTATGAGACAATATCCTTATGCATCAGCAGTTGGAAGTCTAATGTATGCGATGTTGTGTACTAGACCTGACATTTGCTATGCAGTAGGGATTGTAAGCCGTTATCAGTCAAACCCTGGTTATGAACATTGGGTTGCAGTCAAGAATATTCTCAAGTATCTTCGGAGAACGAGAGAATATGTGCTTGTGTACGGTAATGAGGATCTGATCCTCAAGGGGTACACTGATTCTGACTTTCAGGCAGATAGGGATTCGAGGAAATCCACGTCTGGGTCAGTATTCACACTTTGTGGTGGAGCCATTGTTTGGAGGAGTATCAAGCAAAGTTGTATTGCTGACTCCACAATGGAGGCTGAGTACGTAGCCGCTTGTGAAGCAGCTAAAGAGGGTGTCTGGCTTAGGAAATTCCTAACCGATCTGGAAGTCGTTCCAGACATGGACAAACCCATTACACTGTTCTGTGATAACAGTGGTGCTGTAGCCAACTCCAAAGAGCCTAGAAGCCACAAACGGGGTAAGCACATAGAGAGAAAGTATCACCTGATAAGGGAGATAGTCCAAAGAGGAGATGTTGTAGTGACAAAGATCGCCTCTGAGGATAACATTGCTGATCCATTCACGAAGACGCTCCCGGCTAAAGTGTTCGAGCGTCATATGGGTAGTTTAGGATTACTAGATGAATCTCTGTAAAGCTTTAGTGCAAGTGGGAGATTGTTAGGGATTGTGCCCTAAATCTTTGTAATCCGAAACTATAAATAAATAAAGGATTCTTTTGTTAGTAATATTACACGTGTCATTTATTTATATTAATAAATGTTATCCATCATAAGGCCCAGAGTTACTGAATGTATCTTAAGTGAGCATAGAGATGCGGGAAGATTCACTTAAGTCGTAACTCGAATAGTCTATGGTATATGAACTTAGGTTGGGTGCCTTTGTTCTGGTAACACCATTAACACGGCCCACTTGTGAATTGGCACAAGTGATCTCATCTGGGTCACTCATGTAGAGACATGTGAGTGGGGGTGTTGCTACAATCCGATTGTAGTAGACTGGACTAAGATGTACTTACTGTCCTCTGATAAGCCGTTACAGAGAGACACTTCGTAACATCGATCGGTTGATCACAGTATGCTTGACCTGAATCCTGAGTGGATTACGAACTCCTGTATGCAAGAGACAAGCCTTTGATTTGCATGGGTGAGAGTGACTCAGAATAGTTCGCTCAATATGCCTCCCACTTTGGGGATTGCATCTTGCTTATAGCTGGGAACGTAGTTGCACAAGATGGAATTCACACTAATAAGTAGTTCCCTTATGGACTGATTCAAGGCTTGAACAACGGGGCCCCATATTCCTCTGATCAAGGAAAAAGCTAAAAGACGCATAATGGAGATTATGTAAGGTTGTTCATTAGAGGATCAGTTGGCTTAAGGAGAAAGATGTATCATGGAGGTTAAAACGGTAAAAACACCTAGCCATGGATACGAACTAGCTTGTGAAGGGTTAACGTATACGTAATGATTATAGCCAATGGACATAACATTGTCTATAGTACTAAGAGTGCAACTCCAAATATATAGTGGAATTATCTTGGAGTTAATGAATAAGAATTAATTGGTTAAAGAGTTTAATCAATGTAATTCTAGATCATTGGAGCTTAGTCCTATAGGTCCATTAAGTCCTCCGAGCTATCGCATGTAATCGGGAACACGATTAATGAGATTAATCACCTTGGATAAAGATGGTAAATGAATAGAGGAGTCTATTCGGATTAATTAAAAGAAATTAAATAGAGGAGTCTATTTAATTATTTAATTAATGGCAATTAAATAAAGAGTTTATTTAATTGAAGGAGAAATAAAATAAAGTGTTTATTTTATTAATTTTGAGGTTGTCAAAATTAATGGAAATTAAATAGAATGTCTATTTAATTTAATGGGAGAAATTAAATAAAGAGTTTATTTAATTAAATATTTAATAGAAGAGTTCTATTAAATAAAAGAGATAAATAAAAGCCCAAATATCATGTGATGATATAGGAGTGGGCGTGTGGCCCAGTAATGGTCCACACGCCTAGCCCAAAAATAATGGAGATTATTTTTGGCCTTTTTATTTAATATATATTTGATATATCTTTATTTAAGTTAATATGATTAATTTAGATATTATAAAGATATGGTAGATATTATTTAATTATTTGATAATTAAATATAATATCTAAAATATATATTTAATTGAATATTAGATTTAATTATTTATAATTAAAGATATTCAAAGATTCTCTGAGGGCTTTTGGTTTCCTATAAATAGAGACCTTGGGAAACCTAAAACACACACCAATTGAAAGAGAAAAATCTCTCCCTCTCTCCCTCTCCTTGCCGCCGCCCCTAGGGTATTCTTTAGGGAGAAATTTTTTCTCCCTTCCTCTTTCCAAGGAGGAAAG
>NZ_CP115455.1 GCF_027627435.1 Kitasatospora cathayae
ATGGAACATTATGACAACCTCTTGTCTAGGGCAGAGCTTTCTCGCCAGAGATCCATTCAATTTAATAATCATCTTCATTAATTTTTAATTAACTCTTAATTAAAATATCTATTCGATTTGTGCTTATGTGAATTTAGGCCCAATTGTTTAAACAAATAAATCCACATTCGAATAAATCATTTAGTTTCTATTCAACTTTTAAACTAGTTTTAACTTTTGAATTTTAACTAAATAAGCATGCTTTTAATTCTAAAACAACTTAGAATAAAAACATAATTTTAAATAAACAGTTTATAAAATTACGACATGCTTTCTCATACATCAATATATAATAACTCATATTAAATAATGATGCATGTATGTATAATTAATTAAAATCATACAACCTTAGGTGGGATTTTCTACATGACATACTTTATGCATGAACAATTATTTAAACATTCATATCACATACAAAAGCTAAATAATTAAACAACTAGATTGACCGGTATTCTTGGCACTAATTCTAAAACAGAAAAATAAAATTACAACTTAATTTAAATTTCCATTGTAGAATCTTGAAGCTTGAAAAATCTCCTCTCTCCTCTTCTTGCTTTGGGCGTGTAGATGGATATTTGTGGAGGAATATTATCTCCCATAATATCTCCACAAATACTTGTTTTAAAATAATTATCTTTTAATTATATGAAGAAATTTTTTTTATATAATCTTTATATCAATTTCCAAATTCCTATATTTAAAATATGGAGATAATCTTAGAAAAGATTATTTTTCCTTATTTTAAATATTTGACTTTCTAAAATTGAAATAACAAGATAAATATCTTAAAAAAGTAATCGAAACTTTTTGAACGACAAACAATCGAAACTTTTTTACCGTGAGACTTCAATTGCCGCCCACCTTGATTCTTCCTTGATTTTGCTTCAACTTTTCTTCCGTTATTCCCAACGATTACATAATAATCCTATACCCGAAATTGGGTGTACAAATTTTCTAATAAAATTTAAAACCCTAAGTGCCCAAGAATACCTAAACAGTCAACTAGCAAATCCACAATTCATATATAACAATTTATATACATACATAAAACGATTTTAATGTAACCCACCGTTTTTCGAAAAAACATAAAGCATGATAATTAACGTTGGCTCTGATACCAATTGAAGGATCTATTTACTAAACGCAGCGGAATAAATTTAGTAAATTCAATTAACACTTAATTAAGGATTCGTTAATATCATGCATTATGATTAAAACCTAATCTAGGTTTTTCGAAAACTTACATTGTGAATTTAATGGAGAATTGGTTGGCGGTTCTTCACAGCATCAATCCAAAAACACCAAGTCTTCTATGCTATGACCCGATCAAAAACCAACCCGACTTGTGGGAATCGAACCGGAAGAACGAAGAAAGAAGAAAAATATTTTCTTTCCTCCAATGGAGGCTCACGGCCAAGGAGAGAGAGAGGGAGAGAATTTTGTGATTTCTTAAATCATATATCATGTATTGAATAATGAGTCCCATAAGGTCCTATTTATAAGAAAGATTAATCTCATTAATATTCCTAATTGTAAATAGGAAATTGAAAATACATTATCTCCAACTTTTGGAGATAAAGGTAATTAATTTTCAATTTTATATTTATCATATAGATAATCATCTCATTATTTTGAATATTTGTATTTAGAAAAATTCAAATAATATTTTCCAAATAATTCTATATTGCCGAAAATACATATATTAATTAACATTGAATCAAATTCACTTAATTAATTATTTTGGGCAAAATCCAATTTGTTTTCGTAAAACAAATATTTTTAATTCTCTCCTTTTATTATTAATTCAAATAAACTCATTTATTTGATTAATAATATTAATTATTAACTTCCATTTAAATAAACTCTTTATTTAAATAATTAATAATTTTAATATTAATTTCCGTTTAAATAAACTTTTTATTTAAACAATTAATTTCTCCTTTTATTTAAGTAATCTAATTACTTAAACATGATCATTTCTTCCTTGTTAAATTAATAACATGGTTGGTTACATTGATATGTGGGTTAGCATAGGGACCCGATGGACCTATAGATCATGGGCTCCAATAACTACTGATTTATTGATTAAACTCATTAATCAATTAATCATAATTATTAACTTAGGGTAATTCCACTATAAACCCTAAGTTGAACTCCCCTCACTATAGATGAGTTATGTCCATTTGTTATTAAGTTCATTTGACATATCCTCCACGTGGTCATCTCATAATTACAACGGGTCAATTTACCGTTTTACCCTTGTAATTACCTTTTTATCCTTGTGTACCCGATGATTCTCTAATGAACATTTTTCTATAGTTTTTAAGTATAGAACAAATCCTTCTCGGGCCAATGAGAAGGTGAGGCCTCATGTTCAAGTACCGAATCATTACAACAAGGGAGATACCTAAAGTTTCTAAGTTAGAAATGTGTCGCACTAACACTTTCTTTAGCTTAGAAAAGTCATGGAATTCCATCTTGTATTGGAATGTTCCCAAGCATTAATTTAGTCATTTCCCCAAAACAAAAGTTTATCGAGTGCATCAATAGATCACTCTTTAACCATGTGAATCAAAGGAAAAGACTTCACTAATGTGAGTTCATAACATACTCAGGATTAAGATGCATCAATCTTAATAACCAAAGTTGATAATGTAAATTATTCCTATCAACGGTGTTATATAGGAGTTAATTTATTATCCTGGTCCAGTCTTATATAATCACATTATATATGATATCTTCACTTGCATGTCAACAATGCTAATGATTTGGATCAAA